>JAPOOP010000613.1 GCA_026713385.1 Candidatus Poribacteria bacterium
AGAAGCGGTGGTGATCCGAGGAGCGACACCAACAAGAGAACGTAGGTGTTTACCCGGGTGATAAGCCAACCACTCGACATGATCCCCATGGAACCGGCGAAGATGAAAAGTGCAATCACAAGTGAACGCCCCTGGTCTGAATAATTTTGGTCATCCAGATAGATGGATAGAAAGTTTTCCAGCCCGACTGCCGTAACGGTTCGGAATGCCGCAATAATAAATAGTACACTGAGCGGTAGAAGGTGTGGACGGGCAACAGTCCAAAAGGGGTCTTGCGGTCTCGGTGCCTCGTCTAACCTGCCATGTGGAGTAGCGGTGAGATCCAAAGACTTCTCGAATTTCAGCATTTTCGGCACGAATAGTGCTAAAAGCACCCCTGGTATCATCTCCCAAACCAAGTATTGCAAGCCGAAATTGTACGGAATGTACATCAGCACTAACGGACCGAGTGCCCGTCCAATGTTACCACCAGTAAGAAAAATGGAGGTTCCCATACCTCTACCTTCTGCGGCAAGCGCGCCGGCATAGGTGGTCGCTTGTGGATGGAAAGAGGCAACACCGAGTCCGCCTATGGCTAATAACAGATAGACGACACGCGGCGAAGGTGCGACCCATAGGAGGCTTAAACCGATCGCAGTGAGGCCGACACCGAACGTCAGGAAATGCACCGACCGGACCCGATCTGATAACCATCCGAAGAGTATCTGTCCGAGTGAACTGAAGATGCTATAAATCGAGATAAAATTGCCTGCTAAACTGTTCCGTGTTGCGACTGAGGTGGCTAACTTTGTCAGTAGGAGCGGTTGCAGATGCGATAAGAGGGTGGCGTAGGAGTCAAGGACAGTGTGGGATAACGTCAGAAAATAAAACTGTTTCTGAGAAGACGCTTTGGAAGGGTTTTGAGGGTTTTCCATGAGGTGAAATACGTACCGCTTTTCTGTGAAGATTAAGATAGTTTGTATTGTAAGATACATCCATCTAAAAAGCAAATCTTTTTTCCTGTAAATGCGATTCCTACACGGGCAGGCACAAGACCTGCCCCTACAGTTGACTCTTGATGGCTGATTGCTGATCGCCATTTCTACTTGACAATTAAATCCCAGACATATACCATAATACGAATCCCTTAAATAAAAACACCCATAATATTCACACAGCGAGCGTGCCTTTGGACAAAAAGCAAATTCAACGGGTTACTAAAATCGGCTTACCGACGGTCTTAGCAGTCGTCATCGCATACTTCCTTTTAAAAGAGATCGACATTCAACAGATACCAAAAACCCTGAGCCGATTGTCAATAAAGGCACTCGTCATCGGGTTCGGATGCTATTGCTTATTAGTCTTCGCGAAAGCCCTCCGCTTCCGAGCACTCCTCAACCTTGAGAGTGGTGTCCATCAGGTCTTCCCGATCTTGGCGATGCACACCTTTTGGGGCAATATCCTCCCGATGCGGACAGGCGATGTCTCTTATGTCTATCTGATGCAACGTCGTCAGAAGGTAGACGCAACGCAGGGAGTCGCTTCGCTGCTGGTCGCAAGCCTGATTGATTTGGTGCTACTCATGGGGTTGGTGGTCGCCACAGCGTGGTCACTGCGTACTGCGCTACAGGGCACATTCTCTGGCACAGCCCTCTATTTCATACCGCTCCTAATGGGCGGCGGTTTGGTCGCTGTGATCATTTTCATCTATGTTGCCCCGAAAGCCAGTATGAGATTCGCAGAACGGTGTGCCGGTCCTCTATTGGCGCTCGAAAAACAACCCGTTTCGTGGACGGTTGATAAAGTCTTGGCAGTGCTTCGGGAACTGACGACGTTCCGATCGAATCGTCGGTTCTTAGAGGTCTGGATATATTCCGTCTTGTGTCTCGTTATCCGTTTCGGATTTCAGTGCTACCTCGTCTCCGAGATGGGGGTTGACATTCCGATGACGGAGGTGTTGTTCGCACTTGCATTTACCAACGTCTTTAACCTGTTGCCAATTCAAACGGTCGGTAACTTTGGAACAACGGAATTCCCCTTCGTCTGGTTGCTAATCCATTTCGGCACATCTATAGAGACTGCCACTGTTACCGGATTTAGTTTGCACATTCTGATTTTACTTTACTGTCTACCCTTAGGCGCGTCCGGATTCTTAATGAAACCGAAGGAGCAATAATATGAGAATTATCGATCCACATGTTCACGTTTGGAAAAACGATCCCAAGTTCCCATGGGCACCAGAGACAACGAGTCCGCCTGAAGAAGATGCGACAGCAGAGATGCTGCTGGATTTGATGGCGGCAAACGGTGTAGAGAAAACCGTTCTCGTTCAAGTCATCCACTACCGCTGGGATAATAGTTATGCTGCTGACGCAATGAAAAGGTATCCTGATAAATTCATGGGTGTCTGTCGAATCGACCCCGAAGATCCAGACGCACCCGATCACCTCAGCCGTTGGACGGAGGAGGACGGTTTCCACGGTGTGCGGCTGAGTCCATCCGTTGGTGAGGCAGGCGACTGGTTTGCCGGCCCCTTGATGCCGCCTATCTTCAGTCGTGCGGAAACCCTCGGTGTCCCGATGCTGATGCTCACAGGAGCCGAGCGATTGGTGGATCTCGTGCCACTTTTGGAACAGCACCCGGACCTTGATGTTGTTATAGATCACATGGCAAGTTGCTCGCCTGACGCACCTGAAAAACTCAAATTATTACTGAACCTCGCACAGTTTCCTCGCGTCTACGTCAAAATTAGCCATACATGGTCGATATCG
>JAPOOP010000341.1 GCA_026713385.1 Candidatus Poribacteria bacterium
CTCATCGCATTGTTGGGAACATTGGAATCTGATGTGACAGACATCGGCGAACGGCATGATGACTATATCGCGGACGCACTGTTGGCAGAATTATGGGAAAATAACAATGAATAACACGAGGTGATCCGTATGGCAAAAACAGAAGTTGAAATCCGATTCACATTACCCCTTGATGGGATCTTGCTGGAGCATAAAGCCGGCGCGGAGCGTAAAGCAAGAGAAGCTTTTGTTCTCGAACTCCTACGTCAAGGTGATATTAGTGCAGGTAGAGCGGCACGACTGCTAAACATTTCGCGATGGGATCTCTCGGAGCTGATGTATGCAGCCGGGATTTCCCCTTTTGACGACAGTCTTACAGCAGAAACGTTAGATGCTGAAGTTAAAAGCGCATTGAAAGATTTTGATGAATCTAAGTCATGAAGGTCGTTACAAATAGCACGCCGCTGATTGCCCTCTCGAATATCAATCGGTTAGAACTGCTTCGGGACGTATACCGTTCAATCTACATTCCAGAAGAGGTTTACACTGAGGTAGTCATCAATGGGGTTGGAAAACCCGGGGCGGTAGCAGTGGAAACGGCAGATTGGATCACCTGCCAACCGGTAACAGATAAAGATCAAGTTTTGATACTTCATAATCGAACCTTGATTGATTTAGGCGAGTGCGGTGCTATTGTGCTTGCTCAAGAAATTAGAGCAAAAAGAATAATTATTGATGACCGCGTCGCAAGGCAAGTAGCAATCGCAAAAGGCTTGCCTGTTATTGGAACAGTCGGTGTTCTGCGTGTTGCTAAAACTCAGCGTATCATTCCAGCAGTTAAACCAATACTTGACGACCTGCGTTCTCATGGAACACGAATCAGCGATAGACTTTATTACCAAACGCTTGCAGTAGAAAGAGAGTAATAACAAAGATGCCAAACGAATCCGCAACAATTATCCAGAAACTCTGGAATTTCTGTAACGTCCTCCGCGATGACGGAGTGAGTTACGGAGATTATGTCGAACAACTCACCTATCTGCTATTCCTCAAACTCGCTGACGAACAGACGAAACCGCCGCTTAACAAACCCTCAACGATTCCCGCCGGGCTGGATTGGGAGAGTCTCCTCAAAGAGAGCGGTGCGGCACTTGAGGCACAATATGTAAAAATCCTTCGAGAATTGAGCAATCAGAAAGGATTGCTTGGTGTGATTTTCAGGAAATCACAGAACCGTATCCAGACCCCTGCTAACCTGCAACGCCTTGTCCATCTCATCAACGCCGAGAATTGGAGCGGGATGACTGCCGACATCAAAGGTGCTATCTACGAAGGACTTCTACAGAAAAACGCCGAAGATACGAAAAGCGGAGCAGGACAGTACTTCACACCACGACCCCTTATCAAGGCAATGGTTGCAGTGATGCGTCCTGAACCGATGAAAACCATTTGCGATCCAGCGTGTGGGACGGGTGGTTTCTTTCTCGCGGTGTATGACTACATCTCTGAAAATTACAGTAGGACGATGGATCGGGAACAGAAGGCGTTTCTCCAATCTAAAACCTTCGCTGGTACAGACATCGTTGATAACGTCGTTCGTCTCTGTGTGATGAATCTATACCTGCGCGGTATCGGTGGGACAGAGAGCCCAATTACAGCTGATGATAGCCTCAGAAGTCCTACGAAGGATCGCTACGACATAGTGCTTACGAATCCACCGTTCGGGAATCGGAGCAGTATTACAATAGCGACCGACGGAAGTAAGCAGAACAACGCCTCCTCCACTTATGCGCGTGAGGATTTCTGGGCGAGTACCTCAAACAAACAGTTCAACTTCCTCCAGCACATCAAGACGATTCTGAAAACAAATGGACGTGCTGCTGTCGTTCTTCCAGATAATGTTCTCTTTGAACGCGGCGCGGGGGAAACAATTCGTCGGCAGCTGCTCAAGCAATTTGATGTCCATACCCTTCTACGATTGCCTACTGGCATCTTTTACGCCCAAGGCGTCAAAGCGAATGTGCTTTTTTTCGATAAGAGACCAGCGCGTGAAGAACCGTGGACCCGGAAACTCTGGATTTACGATCTACGAACAAATAAACGCTTTACACTCAAGACGAATCCACTGCAAGACACCGATCTGCAAGATTTTATAACTGCCTACAACCCAGACAATCGCGAGACCCGGGTTGAAACGGAGCGGTTTCGCGCCTTC
>JAPOOP010000682.1 GCA_026713385.1 Candidatus Poribacteria bacterium
AATTTCACCATCGTGTCCGTTACCGCTCGCGTCTCCAGCGAGTGTACCTTCTCCCTCATCGTAAGAATGATGTAGGACAAGCCCATCTGTGAGAGCTGCCGAGACGAACGGTGTGAATAACATCGACAATGCTACCGAGAAGCACACAATCCCAAAGAATGAGAACTTGCAAGTTGATATTGCGTTTTTCATGTTTTTGCCTCCTGTGAAAAATATAAGACATTATAACAGGTTTCCGTAATTCTGTCAAAGGAAAACAACTGCAAACCAGAAACACCCAGTTTTCGACTCCATCAAAAGGTCTATCTGCATTGAATCAAAAGTCGAGATCCAGAGATATATCCTCTCCAAAGTATCTCAGGGCATTTATAGTAAAGCCCACAATTACCAATATAGTACCAAGTGGCGAGGTTGGCACCTCACCAGCGAAGAAACAAATAGGTCTTCCTTCACCCATACATGCGGATCGGACGGATGTCGGGTTTCACTTCACTCAACCCAAAAACACTTTTTTTATTTTGACAGTCAAACGGAATTCTGCTATAGTGAACCTTAGTAGTATCACACCAAAAGAGTCCATCAAACTTCAATTCGGTAAGGAGATTTACGGCAGAAAGGACAGGAACACCACGAACAAAAAGCCAAAACATCAAAGACATGAAAAAAACACGGGGCGATTTGACCCGAGGAAGTCTCCTAAGACATCTGCTACGGTTGTCTGGACCGATAATACTCAGCTACATCCTTCAAGAGGCATTCAACATCGTCGATATGATCTTTGTTGGAAGACTCGGTGCTGGCGCGATAGCGGCTGTCGGAGTGAGCGGGAATTTAATCCGACTCATCGGGGTTTTCTCGCTTGGTATTTCAACAGGAGCGGGGATTATGGTGGCACAATACCTCGGAGCAAGGAATCTTGCACAAGCTGAGCACATCGCCATGCAGTCAATCCTGTTGTCTGTTTTTTTCTCCATCGGTGTAACCCTCGTCGGTTACCCTTTAGCCGAACAAGGTTTACTCGCTGTCAGAATGGTAGATCCCGAGGTGCTAAGGCTCGGCACGACTTACATGCATATCATTCTCGCCGGTATTAGTACAATGTTCGTGTCAATGACGCTCGGTTCTGTCTTTCGCGCAGGGGGCGACACAATCACCCCAATGGTGGTACTGATTTTCGCAACGCTGATTAACATCACACTTGATCCTTTATTAATCTTCGGTTTATGGGGATTCCCAAAATTAGGAGTTGCAGGCTCAGCGTATGCGACGCTTATCGGGCGCGGGGCAAGTGTAATTATTCTACTTTATCTCTGTTGGAGTGGACGCGCCCCCGTTTCATTGCGGCGCGTCCGGTATCAGATAGACCTCGTGGAAATGCTTGACATTTTAAGGCTCGGTGTTTACAGTTCTATGCAAGGATTTTGGCGGCATATTTCGCGACTCGGTTTCCTGTGGGTCATCGGACCTTACGGTAAAACCGTCGTTGCGGCATATACAATTTGTATGCGGCTACGGATTATGGTAATGAATCCCGGTTTTGGTATTGCAAACGCAGTTGTTCCGTTAGTCGGACAGAATTTAGGAGCGAATCAGATAGAACGCGCTGAAAAATCAACACGAGTGGCGAACCTTTTAGGGGCTGCGATCATGGCAGTCATCGGCGCAGTTTTTTTCCTTTTACCACAGACATTCATACGGATTTTCACACCGGAAACGGATGTTATCAAGATCGGTACCGTCTATCTACAGTTTCTGTCTCCGACATTCGGATTCATCGCCTTCTCGCTCATCTTAGGAAGAGCTCTCAACGGTGCCGGAGACACCTTCTCTCCAATGGTGATTACACTTGCAGCACAGGTCGTCATCGGTCTGGGACTCGTGATTCTACTTTCGCACTTCATCGGCCTGAATGGCGTTTGGTTAGGGATTGCACTCTCAAACGTTGTGCAAGGGATCGCGATGTGGCTTTGGTACAGTACGGGTAGATGGAAGGCAATAAAAATTGTTAAAAAGAAACCAAAAATAGCGTAGGACACAGCACAGCAATGTATCCTACAAAAAATTCAAAAGGAGTTGGCTAATGATGGAAACCTACAAAGGTTACGAAAATCCACAACTGGTTATCTCTGCTGAGGAGTTGAAAGGCACACTCGACGATCAAACGTTTTGCATCGTCGATACACGACCAACTTATGAATATATTCGAGGACACATCCCCGGTGCGCTTCACTTAGATTTGTTCGGGTTAAGCCTTATTGACACTCGGAAAGAAACGTTCGATGCCTTTATGTGGATGATAGCATACCTCTTTCAGCAACGCGGTCTTGATCCAAGTAAACCAATTGTATGGTATGAGGACATATCGGGAACGCGCGCCTCGCGCGGGTTTTGGTTTTGTGAGTACTTAGGGCATCCTGAAACCCGTCTATTAGATGGTGGTTTCAAGGCGTGGCTATCGGCAGATGGACCTATAAGTACAGCAGGTGCTGAACCACCGGAAGTTCCGCCTTTTCCCATAAATGCGCAACACGATATACACATGGATGCCGATGTAATTCGGGTACTGTTAAATCGAAGCGACTTTATCCCTCTCGATACGCGCACTGACGACGAACACCATGGTAGAGTTGCTCGCGCTGAGCGTGCAGGTGCTATCCCTGGTTCTACTCACATTGAATGGCTCAATAATCTTGACGAAGCGGGTGCGTTCAAACCTGCTGACGAACTCCGGGAGATGTATGAAGCCGTCGGTATTACACCAGACAAGCAGGTTATGTGCTACTGACAGGGCGGCTACCGCTCTTCCCAAGCCTATTTGGCGTTGCGGCTCTTGGGTTATCCAAAAGTGAGCAACTACATAGGCTCGTGGAAAGAGTGGGGTGACCGGCTGGATCTGCCGGTCGAAATTCCTCAAGCTTAGTGTTTACAACGCGCGGCGCGTGTTTATCACTTTAGCGACTTCAACCGGGCATTCATGCGGTAGATAATGCCCGGCACTGGGTATCCATACCCACTGAATATTCGGATTGGACGGAATGCACAACCTCTGCTCAGTTAAATCATTCCGTCCCAGACTCCCAAAAACTTCACAGATAGGGATGCGTGCCTGCTCCAGGTAGGCGTAGGCATTGAAATTTTCGACAGCCCCCCAGAAATCGTGCCAGACTTCGGAGTTAAAGCGGTTTCGCGTTTCTTTTGCTTTCTGCTGAATCTGTGTAACAGCAGTTTGGGAAAGTGAACCGTAAAACCGCCCGGCATCGAAAGCACTCCCCGCAGATGAAAGACTCGTCCATCCTTCCAGCAGCACAAGTCCAACAATACACGACGAACGTCGAGCAACCTCCATTCCTACCATGCCACCAAGGCTATGCCCAACGATCTCTACGTTTTGAATTCCTAAATGGTCTGCAAGGTACAACACATCATCAGCAAGGCTACCTAACGTGAACGGTCTTGTAGGAACAGTACTCCGTCCATGCCCACGAAAATCGAGAGCAATGCAACGCTGCTCACATGGTAATCTTTCAATCACTGGTGTCCAGTCCGATGCGTCACACCCAGTGCCGTGTAAGAAGATCAGTGGATGTCCCGATCCTCCTGAGTCATGGTAAGCCATCTCTCCCCAACATGTTGCGATTGTTGTCATAGCAGTGTGATCTCAGTAGGAAATGGCTCCTACACAACGGGGTCCTACGTTGCTAAATTCCAGATTTGAGCGGCAGTCCCACCCAAGATTCGTTCCCGATCATCATCTGTCAAGAATGGAAGCCCTTCCCGAATGAGTTGGAGTTCCAGTGCTAAAGAGGGCCAGTTGTGTTTTTGTCTGTGATGACCGGGATAGCCTGTCCCCCACACCGTCCGCTCTGCACCGAAAACCGATAGCAATTTCTCAAGGGAATAGTCGGTTTTGGAATCCCAATGCTTTAGCTTTGGAAGGAAAAACCGCTCTCGTATGTGAGTCCATAGCGTTTTTTTTGAAAAAACACTTGACATTTTTAGCAAATTATGGTTTAATAGATGTATCGTGTTGGCAGACATTTCCAGCGTTACCGCTTGGTAACGTGTCTGCCTCCCACTGGAAAGCGGATAAAAGCACGATACACGATACACCATGAGATTAACCTTTAAGTATCCTGTGTATCCGACACAGGAAGAAGAAAGAATATTAGAAAAGTGGTTGGCACACCTTTGCGACCTTCAGAACTCGGCTCGCCACGATAGACTCGTTGCGTATGAGACGGAAGGTGCTTTTGTGTCGCTTTCTGACCAGCAGTCGCTTCTCAAGACGGCCCGTGAGACGTATGA
>JAPOOP010000464.1 GCA_026713385.1 Candidatus Poribacteria bacterium
GACCCTCAAACGTGAGGTTCAGGCGTGGCAAGACCAAAGAAATCAGCAACGTGCCACGGTCCACTGGCGATTTACGACCGACGATGCACGGATCAAACTCAACAAACTATATCCTTCAACAGAAGGTTGACACACTACTAGTTCCTCCGCGTGCCGTTGGAGCTGCTTTGATAGGTTCAGCCATGTTTTTCATAGGTCAATCCTCTGTGTCCGGGCGATCAATATGACCGTTAACACCATGTGCATCGTAGACATCAAAAACGGCTTGACAGAAGGCTATCGTTTTTTCGTCCTGATTTTGCAATGCCGTTTCGTACATTCTGATGAAATACCTTTTACCCGCCTCGGTCTGCGAATAGTTACTTTTGCGCAAATTATGTTCATAGCAGAGAGTTTGTCCGTTTTCAATAGTATTCCTGCCGCCCCTATCTTTCGGTTTGATATGATCAGCGGCGATCGTAACGCCATCTGCCTCTCCACGCCCACAAACGACACAACGACGATCATCACGTTCAAAAATAGCTTCTCTGTCCCGTGGAGAAAACTCAAACAGCACAACCTCGTGGACGTAACTAGGATCGTACTTGTAAATGCCTTTCCGGACTTTGATTAGCTTTCCCTCTTGATGGAGCTGCCTAACGGTTCTCCAAGGATCCCTCGGAGTTTTACCATGCTCTTGAAAATATTGTTCCGACACCCAGTCAACCACGGGGCCATGCTGGAGATCCTCGTTCGGATGATTCACAAAATATTCTAATACAAGATCACGAATTGTCTTCGCCATGAGATTCCTCTTTTTCTTCAAACAGATACAATTGATTTGCAGCTTGACTTACCCGTTCCTTCGCAAGTTCACAATAATACTCATCGACATCAATCCCGACGCTACGACGTTTGTTCAATTGGGCGGCAACTAAAGTAGTTCCGCTTCCCATAAAGGGATCAAGGATAGTGTCCCCTACATAACTAAAGAGTTTGATACAACGACGTGGGAGTTCTAAAGGAAAGGGCGCGGGGTGTCCAATCCGTTTCTTGCTCTCACCGGGAAAAGTCCAGAGACCGTTTGTCCACTCCATGAATTCCTCCCGGTTCATATCCGATTCGCCACTTCCACTTGTTTTTTTCCACTGCTCTTTATAGAGAACAACAATCAGTTCAACAGGGGCAATGACGTAGGGTGCGGATGCCCGCATCCATGAACCCCAAGCAGTTCGTCTGGAGATATTGCCCTCGTTCCAAACGATGGTAGAGTGGTATTGAAACCCAATAGCGGTTGCCAGCTTGGTTAAATCCGCGCCGACGTGTTGCTGACCGCCTTTGTTTTTGTCCAAGGGGATATTAAGACAGAAACGCCCATCGGACTTAAGCCATCGAAAACAACGCGCGAACCATTTTTTCGAAAAGGCAAGATAGTCGGCATAAGAAAGGGCATCGTCATTTGAGTTATATTCTATATCAACGTTGTAAGGTGGTGATGTAACAATGAGGTCAATGCTGTCTTTTTTTATAGCACGTGTGGTTAGTACATTTCCGTTGATTATTCTGAATTGATCGTTGCCAAAATACACATTTGTCTCCTATGTCCTAAGATAGGTGTCAAAGAGTTTCCATCGGTAGTAATATCTGTCTATTATACAACATTTGCTTTGGTGTGGCAAGCAAATTAACTTGACAAACGAATTAAAAATGTAGTATACTTAAGTAGTGTGCTTAACGTTTGTGAATTTAACTCTGACCCCGTTTCAGGGTCTTGCATTCCCTGCTTAATTGATAGAGTTAATCCAGAAGGCACAACACTTCCAAAATAACCGTTCGGTTCGGGTTCCTTTTGTTAATACGCAAACAAAATCCCGTGCCGTAGGACAAAAACTATAACATTTTCTGATAAAGGAGAAGAAATTATGCTGACAATTCCACAAGCTCGGTTCACTGAATTCCTAAGCGACATTGAACCGAGTGACACAACCAAAAGCGATGCCTCCTCTGCCCATACCACACTAAGGAACTTTCTTAAAAACGAAGAGGACTTCAAAGAATATCACGTAGATACCTTCTTGTCCGGGTCCTACAGGCGCGATACGGCTATTCGTCCGCAGAAAACGGAAGATGAGATCGAACGGCCCGATGTTGACATCATTGTTGAGACAAGCCATACTCGCGAGGATTCCCCAGAAGAAGTTGTAAATCTTCTCTATAACACGTTGAAAAAGAAATATTCAGAAATCCGCCGTCAAGACCGGTCAGTAGGCATAGAAACCAGCAAAGCAGACATGGATGTCGTACCGGTCATTAAACATGATGGCATTTATTTCATCCCCGACAGGAAGCACGGAATCTGGCTTCCCACAAATCCTCCCGGACATACAACTTGGACCACAGAGACTAACAAAACCGCAGGAAAACGTTTTAAGCCTTTGGTTAAACTAATGAAGTGGTGGAGGCGCGAACAACCAACTTCTGATAAAAAACCGAAAGGTTTTGCTATAGAGTGTTTCACTGCTTGTTGCATGGATTACGTTGAAACGTACTACGGTGAACTGTTTGTCCAGACTCTGGAGGCAATTGTCGAAAAGTATGAATGGTATACGCTATTACGAAGAGTTCCTTCTCTTCCCGATCCGGGAATCCAGAGTAACTCAGTGACTGATGGTATGACAGCAGATGCCTTTATCGACTTTTACAATACAGCGAAAGAATACGCTGAATTGGGCCGAAAAGCCCTAAACGAAACTGATCCAGAGGAAGCGACAGAATTGTGGAAACAAATTTTTGGTGATCGATTTCCTAAAACAGAGCGATCAAGTTCCAATAGTCTGTTGGCACCAGCAGCGACAACACAAGCCTCTTTTCCTGACCAACCTGCAGGTCCTAAAAGGCCCACAGGATTCGCCTAATGTGGTTCCGGGACAATCTCGCTAGGTTGCAGAAAGAACGGGATGCAATCAACACGTTGATCGCCGAAGTGGATTGGCTTCCGTTCATAGATTGGAGGATCCACAATGAAGAAACACTATACCTCGTTGTGGACATTCAGGTGCATGGCCATTGCCGTCCAGTGGCCATGCTTTATCCAGCTAACTACCCTGCGAACCCACCAACTGTGATCCCACGCGAACCAAATCAGCATTGGTCAACACACCAATATGGTTACGGAGGTGAGCTTTGCCTTGAGTGGGGACCTGATAATTGGCACGAAAAACTCACAGGTGCTAATTTTCTTCGTAGTGCCCATAAACTCTTACTCGCCGAAAACTCGATGGAAGAAGGCATGTCACAAATAGTGGCACCGTCTAGACATTTCCTGACGTTAGGTCAGCAATTGCAATCCACCTTATGCAGATTTGTCGTTAACGACGACCTTATATCCTACACACAATCGCTCCCAAAAAACGCATACGGAATGGCTGAGATTTGGATCATGTGCCATCGGAATGCGGTAACAACCTTCGTGAGAAAATTGGATCTCGTCAACAGTAAAATTTGGCACAACGCGATACTACCCAAAGAATTGGAAGATACGACTAACCAAATTGAATGCCGTTTTTTCAAGGTAAATTTGGAAGTTAACGCCTTAAATTTTTCAAGTTTGACTTCGCTCATCTCCGATCTGAAAGCACAAGATATTAATGCTTGGGAACGTATGTCTGCGCCAACAAACTTTGTGTTATTTAATACTAACGGGAAACTTTATCTATTTTCAGTTTCGGATCCAAAGAAATGGATTAGGTTCACAAACGTGGATATTAGTAACAAAAAAGACAACTCCCGTCTCCTTCCTGAATTTATTAAACTTAAGAACAAAAAAGTTGGAATCGTTGGAGTTGGCTCAGTAGGCAGCAAAGTTGCAATTTCCCTAGCGCGAAGTGGTGTTCGCGACTTTCTTCTCGTTGACCACGACATATTTCTGCCCGAAAATATTTGCCGTCACGAACTAAACTGGGAAGATATCGGACAACATAAAGTTGATGGAATCGCATATCAATTGAAACTCATCGCCCAAGATATCAACGTGAAATGCTGCCGTTCCAAATTGTCAGGTCAAGAATCCACCTTGGGTGTTGACAATATCCTTTCCCAACTGGGAATATGTGATCTCATTATTGATGCTACAGCTGATCACCTTACCTTTAATCAGTTGGCCACTGTGGCCAATCAGCAGCATACTTCCATGGTTTGGCTTGAAATCTATGAAGGCGGAATTGGAGGTATGATAGCTAGATCCCGCCCTAACCGAGATCCAGATCCAAAAACGATACGCGATCACCTCAATACGTATTTTGAAGAACACGGTGCTCCAGAAATAAAGGGAATTGCGGATTACACAGCAGTTAACAGAGAAGATACAGTCATAGCAGCAAGTGATGCAGATGTCACCATTATCGCTGCAAACGCTACTAAATTAGCACTCGACATTTTGATTGAACGTGAACCATCAGATTTTCCTTATTCGTTGTACCTAATTAGCCTCACTCGAGATCAGATTTTCAAAGAGCCATTTTACACTATTCCGATAGACCTTAAGAATGCCCAACCAACTATCATCGAATCTGAACTTTCAGAGGATCAAGCCAATGAAAATCTCAACTTCATAGAACAACTGACTTCAAAAGAGAAGAATGAAAATTCACCTACCGATTGACATCCAAAAGAGACTTATTCCTGCGCTCGAGAAAGCAGGCTCCTATGAAATTGGTGGTGTGCTCATGGGAGAACATATTGATAAAGCAGAGTTTCGTATTGTTGATTTGACCATTCAGGCACAGTTTGGCAGCATCGCGTTTTTTACCCGCTTAGTAGCGGACATTGTTAAACCATTAAAAGGATTCTTTAAGCGAACTGGATATAATTATAGAAAATTTAACTATCTTGGAGAATGGCACTCACATCCTTCATTTCCACCGGTGCCAAGTCAGAAGGACATCCAGTCAATGCAGGAAATTGTAACTGACTCTGATACCGGCGCGAATTTTGTTATCTTGCTTATTGTGAAGATTAAAAAGACGCAGGAAATTGAAGCAACAGCAACAGTTTTTTTTCAAGATGGACAATTCTTTGAATGCGAACTGATAAAGGAGAAATTAATTTGACTCAGAAACGACAATCTTCGTCTCTGCTGTCACCTCAAGCAAGAGGGGGCGATATCGCAGAAGGCGGTTTCCAATATCAATTCAACTCAACCATTGCTCAGATTCCTAATTGGCTTGCTCAAGACGGATTCACAGAGATGATTCGCGAAGCTCTAGGTGACGCTGAAGCGAGGTTTTTTGTCCCTAGTGTCGGCTTTTGGTACGAACTTGTTGAATATAAGAACCATCACTTGAAAGCGAGTAAATTTTGGGAGGAGATTGAACACTTCCAGAAAATAGACGGACAAGCCCCAAATACCTATCAACAATTCATGTTAGGTTGTAAATCGGTAGCAGAGGAACTCGTCCCTATAACAAATGCCTTAAAACGAGTTCGGGATCCCTATTCCTTCTACAATACAGCACAACAGATACAAGATATCTCCTACACTGATTTCGTTGAAGTTGTGGAAGCCCGGAACAAATCAAAGGATATAGCTGATTTTTTATTTTTAAAAGTGCGCTTCAAACTTGATTCCACAGATGCCGAGTCTCACCCTCGGGGACTTTTTACAGAGGAGATGAAGCGATATTTTCCAGAATTTAATAAATTGTCAGGAGAAGTCACCAATGCTGCTTACACTGAACTGATTGAGTTAGTTAAATCCCGAAGGAACAAACCGATTTACAGACATGAACTAGAAAAAGCAATTTGGCAGGAAATGAAAGAAAAAGACAGACCTGAACCTACTATAAAAATTCATACAGAGCATGATGCAAATACTGATAAAGGCCCCGATGGTTGCCTCCAGTTTGACTGGAAGAGCATTTTTGGAGGTCCTAACCGCAACTTTCCACCAGCAGAAGAATGGAACAGGAAAGTTGTTAGTCAACTCCAGTCCACAAAAAAGTGGTTAATTTCAACAGAGAGGTCTCGTCATATCCATCTAAATGGACATCGCAGGCTATCTGCGTCTATTGCAATTGGTTCAATTTTCTCTGCTGTTGCCGGTTTTACAATTGGCATAGAAACTAGAGACGGGATATGGTGGACTAATAGCCATGCTAAGGAAGATACGCCAGATTACCAATGGCAGCAATCTATTGATGGGGGACCAGCTGGTGAAATAGCGGTGGGAATTTCGATACTGAAAGATACTGCCAATGAAGAAGTAGAAAGATACTTAAAGACGAAGCACTTCCAAGGAAAGCGACTTTACCTGTTCAGCAGCATGGCCCTTCAATCAGATAATCAAGCAAACCGGGCAGTACAAAAAGCGAAGTCAGTGATTCAAGAGTTGACTAGTAAAACACAAGCGAAGAAAATTCATCTTTTCTTCGCGGGACCTGCACAGTTTGCACTTTTTTTAGGACATCGCTTAAATACACTCGGGGAAATTCAGTGCTATGAGCGGATTTCACCAAATACATATGTTCCAACAGTACTCATAGAAACTTAGAAATCTCAATTTCAAGAATGTCAATACTACACAGAAATCCAACCTTACAGTCCGTCGTGAGCATCCGAACCCTCATCAAAGTGAGTCTACAAACCTACATCGGAAACGATAGATTTAGGTTCATACCTACCACTGCGTCAACATTGCCTTGATATCTTCCGGCAATTGAACACCATTCTTCTGCTGAAAGTCTTCAACGCTTTCGTACCTATCATGAAATTCAACAATAATATCCACACCTTTGTCCTTAGCAAGATTCAGGTCTGTTCTTGCCTCTTCCCATTCTTTTAGGTGCAGCCAAACTATGCCACGGTTGCAATATGCCCGAGCATAATTGGCTTCGACTTTTATCGCTATGTTACAGTTTTGTATTGCTCTGTCATATTCACCTTTTATACCGTAAACCCTGCCGAGATTGTTATAGGCAGCGGCATTACAAGGGTTGAGATCTATGGCCTTGCTAAAATCCTGTATTGCCTTGTCCAATTCGCCCGTTATACCGTAAACGCTGCCACGATTGTTATAAGCATCAGCATTATGAGGGTTGAGTTCTATTGCTTTGTTAAACTCTGTGATAGCTTTGCCGTATTCACCTTTGATAGAGTAAACGTTACCGAGATTGTTATAGGCACCAATATAATTAGGGTTGAGTTCTATTGCCTTACCAAAGTCTCGTATTGCGTCACCCAATTTGTTTTTGGCACTATAAGCAATGCCCCGATTGTAATAGGCATCAACATTATCAGAATTGAGATATATCGCCATGCTATAGTCTTTGATTGCTTTGTCCAATTCGTCTCTGATGCGGTAAGCAATACCCCGATTGTAATAGGCTAAAGCATAATCAGGCTTCAACTCTATTGCCATGTTATAGTCTCTGATTGCACGTTCAAAATCATCCTTTTTGAAGTAAGCATTACCACGGCTGTTATAGCCTTCGGGAAAATCAGATTTCAGTTTTATCACCGTGTCATAGTACTGAATAGCACGCTCATAATCGCCTTGTTTGCTGTAAGCAATACCGAGATTATTATAGGCTGAGACATAATCAGGCTTCAACTCTATCGCCTTGCGGTAGTCTCGGATAGCTCTGTCAAAATCACCTATGCGATAGTAAGCAATACCGCGATTGTTATAGGCTGAGACATAATCGGGTTTGAGTTCTATTGCGGTGTTATGGTCTTGGATGGCTCTGTCAAAATCACCTGCATCGGCGTAAACAGTGCCGCGATTATTATAGCCTTCGGGAAAATCAGGTTTCAGTTCCAATGCCTCGGTATAATGCACAACGGCTCTTTCGTACCACGTCAGTTTTTCGTTCCAGTTCTGCACGGAGTCTGCTCTCTTTCGACAGGTTTTCCCTCTATGAAACTGTGTGTAGGCACTCTTATGCATGTTCCAGTTTCTAATGAAACCGTGGAGGTCATTGTGGATGATTTCTGTGGAGATGCCGTGGGACTTTCGAAGATGTGCCAGCATGGGCAATTTGAGGTCGGCCGGGATAGTAATTACCTCGTCTGGACTGATAAAGCCCTTGGGCGGTTGAACGAATACTATTTTTTGAGCAATAATACGCTGCTTCGGCTCGTGTGGTTGTTTAAGGTAGCCCACTACTGAATCTCTTTTTTGCAAAATGATCCTGCCATCTTCACTGGGTGCGCCGTCGCAAGCAAAGAAAAGCGCGATGTGGGAATCAGTTGTGAATTCAATAAGGTTGGTGACACCTCCGTGGTAGTGGAGTTCAACCAAGATTTCAAGTTCATCCGTTTTCTCAGTATATTTCTTTGCCTCGTCCAGAATTTCTTTTTGGACGAATTCTATGTCAAAATCGTCTGCTTCAATATCGTAATCGTACTGGCGATAGAGACTCGACACGACTTTCCCATAGAATCTGCTTTCTCCTCGGAAGATGTAGTCTCCATCAACAGATTTTTCGGCTATTTCACAGATTTTTTGCAAGACCCTACTGAGTTCATTCTGAGGGTCGGATTGAGTGTTCATTCCTTTTCCTCCATACGGGCACGGGTGTTTAGTGTTAAAGTGATGCTCCATTTACCTAAGAATGTTAACAGAACTTTAGATACTATGCATCCTCTCGTCTCAGATCTTCCGTTTCTTCAGATGAAGGTGGTTTCGGATCCCATTGGATACCTGTGCGTTCAGCAATAATGTTTTCGGCTTCCGCTTTCGCGCTACCGTCTATTACCTTGGATTTGGATAGATATTTTTGAAAATTGGCAATAGCTTCCTTTTGATTATCAAGTTCAATCGTGCAAAACCTTCTATTTCTCCACGGGACATGGGTTTTATACGCAAAGTAGAAATCCCATTTTCTACCATTAGTTGCAACGCCGATATCTACACCCTCTTGAAAGATATAACGGGCTATCTGGTCTTGAGGTTCCTCCATTTCAATATTGGCACTCCATCGTTTGCACTCAACCAATACCAGCGGTTTTCCCTCGTACTGTAAAGCATAATCGACTTTGTTATTTCCAACTCGGAATTCTGGAAAAACCTCCAATGTGTCTATATTTCCATAGTTCCATCCTAAAGCTGTGAGAATAGGCAGGACTATAAATTGCTTGGTCGCGGCTTCGTCAAAGTTTATGTCTCTAATCTTTCCCGTAAATTTCACAATATCGGAAATAGTTTGTGTTAACTTCTCGGCGTTGTCTTGTTCCTGCATGTTTTCCTTTTGTTGCCACAAGTACGGTGTCGTTTAATATAAAAAATATGTCCACTGCAAAGACATCAATTTAATCCTGCAGATCGGTTGCTCGTAACCGCCGGCTTGGCGTTATGCTGACACCACTATCCTGTAAAGACTGCTGCGACTGGTCGCCATTGAGATATTTGAAATGCTGTTGGAGGAACGCAAGTTGCTCCTTTGTAAAGGATTGAAATTGACCCCGACGTGCCGCTTGAATCAGCGGGCGGGCTGGTTGTTGCTCTACTCCGTTATCAATATCTTCCGCGCGGTGGGATACCCAGCGGGTAGGTGGCCATTTTCAAGAGAAGTGATTAAGGGCTGTTCTCAAGCGTCTCTATTGAAAACTTAAACCCGAGTCCATGCAGAATCGCACCCACTGTCTCGAATGTCTTAAATTGCAACGTCGTATGTTCGGAGAAGATTTCGTGAAGCTCCTCGCGACTGACGCTGATCTGCGGCTCTAACTTTGATAGCCCGCCTTGCGCGTTTATGACGTCTCTAAGGGCAAGTAAAAACGCTTCAATGTTCCTATCTGCCTCATATTCCTCAAAGGCTATGGATAGATACTCCTTGGCATACACCGGATCTGCTAATCTCACCTTTAGCCCCTCTTCGTAGTTTCTATATTTTCTCATGACATCGACTCCCTAAAATGCTGCCAGTAGCGTTTCGCTCTCGCAATGTCCCGCCGCTGCGAGGTTTTATCGCCACCCATTAGCAGCAAAATATCTTCACGCCCGATCCTACCAAAATAAATCCGATAGCCAGCACCGAAATCCAAGCGCAACTCAAACACACCATCGCCGAGGGAACGCTGATCGCCCAACAGACCTAACCGCACTCGTCTCAGACGGTTGTCAATGCGTGCTGAAGTTCGAGTGTCCCTGATTGATGAAAGCCATTGCTCAAACGACTCATTCCCATGCTCATCTCGGTAAATCTGTAGATTCATGAGGCAATTATTGTGGTTTTCGGCGCGTCTCAGCAGAACGCTTTTTACCGTTTCAAGGGACCTCGTCGCAGATATTTCTATTTCTAATCTTATCTCTGACGTAACTCTATCCGCAATCTTCACAGAGGATATAATCACCACAGCCAAGGTTGGAATAGTTGAGAGCCTGTCTGCCATCCGACCACGTAATTGTCAATGGGATCGGACCCGGCGTGAAGGATCCCAGCAATGGTCGCCGTATTACCCGGAAACCGTTATCCAGACTCCACTCGGTAATTTTCTATCACAGGTTAACGTAATGCAAAATAGGACTCTTTGTTGAATTAGCATATCATAACAAGGAGGCAGATGTCAAGGAAAACCCAATCCTCTAATCATGATCAGAGGAATAGTGGACGGCACGCGGAGCGTGCCTACTACTTTTAAATCTGAGTTCCGTCCTACGAGAGAATCGAATGGCTCTGGATAAGTTTCACCAATAAACCAAAATATGATATACTGCAACCAATCGTAATCGAAATATCAGAGGTAAAAGATTATGTTCCCAACGATTGAAGCGCGAACGCCCATTAACACACCGCCAATGTGGGCTGTGCTGGAACGGCAACTTATTGACAAAATGAACGCTACAGCACCAGAAGTCTTGGAGAAATATACGCGTCCTGACGGAACGCTGTTCTGGCCCACGCATCCAGAGTTCCAGAGCATCGACGGACTCGATGATGCCTACGAGAGTTTCCATAACTGGGCACTCTTCTATATGCTCGGTGGCGATGCACGGTTCTTGGCTGACGCAGACACGGAATTCGATGTCATCACAACAGATATGGCGCGATATGGGACAGGTCACGGCTACCCGAT
Organism: Candidatus Poribacteria bacterium; assembly: GCA_026713385.1. Classification (GTDB taxonomy): domain Bacteria; phylum Poribacteria; class WGA-4E; order WGA-4E; family WGA-3G; genus WGA-3G. The sequence continues at coordinate 11,053 of JAPOOP010000464.1, forward strand.
GGTGGTGAAAGAATATCAACCGGGTTACGACTGGTTCCACCAAGGTGAAGGGAACTACCTTTTTTACATGCTCTGTATGGCGGATCCGTCAAACTCGAAGAACATCGAACGGGCAAAGCGGTTTGCAGGATTTTTCATGAATGAAGACCCGGATGTGCAGAACTATGACGCGCAGCATAAGATTATCAAATGTGCCATGAACGGGAGTAAGGGACCGGCATTTTGGGCTTTCGCTGGACATCCCTATTTCCCTTGGGACGGGTATAACATGCCGTTTTACGATATTCCCGGCGGCACGAGTCATGAAGCTGTCAGGGAAGACGAGGCATTACAGACACATATCGGGCAGCGGATCCGTGAACGTCAAGGCGTAGGAGACGCGGTCGTCAATCTCGCGGCGACGACTCTTGCTACGAATGCATTTCTGCTGACTGGTGACGATAAATACAAAGCATGGGTTCGGGAATACGTCGATGCGTGGATAGAACGCACAGAGGAAAACGGGGGTATTATCCCGGACAATGTCGGGCTGTCAGGAAAGATTGGTGAGCATATAAATGGCAAGTGGTACGGTTCTTACTACGGATGGAGTTGGCCTCACGGATGGCACAGTGTAGGACAAGCCATAGGTATAGCGGCACAGAATGCTACGTTGCTTTGGAGAGACCTTGCGTATCTCGACTTTCCGCGCTCACAGATCGACGTTTTAATCGAAAAAGGGATTGAGAAGGACGATCAACTTTATGTCCCACAGAAGTATGGCGATCCGGGTAAAGTCAATTATGTGCCGGGTGCCTGGCTACAATACCCGATTACAAACGAGGACGGCACCGCTTTGGAAGTGGATGGCTGGTTTGAGTTTATGCCGATGCATCCTTCGGATGTTGCGCATTTATGGGCAGTGTCAATGTCACCCATGGATCAGGAGCGCGCAAAGAAAATCACTAAAAAGACAGGCTCGAAATTCGACATTAACGCGTGGCATCATACCAAAGATAGCGGTGGACACGATGGCGCATGGCTGGCATATATGCGAGGCGAATATCCCGAATATCCAGAAACAATCCTCACCCACAACCTTTTCCAAGTCGAGGCACGTCTCGCCTTCATGGCTGACGATGACGAAGATCCCGCGAACTATGGGGATGCCTATTTCCAGCGACGCAACCCAATCACCTGTGAAGGCCTGGTTCAACTGACGTGTGGCGGTCCGTTGCCGCATTACAACGGAGGCTTACTCGTGACACGGGTACGACACTTCGATAGACAACAGAAGCGACCGGGACTTCCAGACGATGTCGGCGCGTTGGTTACAAGAATGACTGTGGATACCACAGAAATTCAGTTTGTCAACCTGAACATCACAGAACCGCGGGATGTTATTGTGCAAGCGGGTGCGATGGGTGAACACAATTTTACTTCAGCAAGTGTTAACGAAGGTCAGAACAGACAAAGCGTCTCGATCAACGGAACGTTCCTCCACGTCCATCTACCCCCCAACACACACATCGATTTGGCGTTAGGGATGCACCGTTTCGTCAACGCGCCATCCTATCAGCATCCGTGGTAAATAAATTTAAAAAACGAACCTTTTCTGAACGGATATGACTAAATAAGCAAAAGCAAGAAGTAAATGCCTTTCTAAAAAGATAATTGGGCATTCACAAAATAACAATTCTAATAGGAGATATAAAAATGAAAAGGAAATGGTTCGTACTCAACACAATCGCAGCAATCGCAATGGTCGGAATGTTCGTTTTTGAAAACACGGTTGCAGCACATCAACCGGCTCGAAACAAACGCCAACATCGTAATGACAATGCCCGCGCAACTCGGGGTCGGATAGCTACGGTAAACCCGGTCGCCGCACTCAATAACTCTTGGATAGATTTGACTTTCGGCGTGAAACTTGACGTAGAGACGTTAGCGAAGGTACATCCGATCTATCAGAAAACGCGTGAAACGCTCCAGACACAGATCAAGGAAGCACGTAAATC
>JAPOOP010000521.1 GCA_026713385.1 Candidatus Poribacteria bacterium
AAGAACGGGTGTTTTAGCAGGTGTACCTTCAGTGAGTAACCAAACAATCCATCCGTACACAGATTTGCTGTTGCATGACATGGGACCTGATTTAGCGGACAATCGTCCAGATTTCCATGCCAGCGGTCGCGAATGGCGGACGCCACCGTTGTGGGGCATCGGTTTGGTGAAAAGGGTTAACGGTCATACCAACTTTCTCCACGACGGCAGGGCGCGGGACTTAATGGAAGCGATTCTCTGGCATGGCGGCGAAGCAGAAGCATCACGGCGAGCCGTTGAACAGATGTCAAAAACGGAACGGGATGCACTCATTGCGTTTTTGGAATCATTATAGGCGTAAGTTATCTAATAACCGTAGGATGGATTTCCACATCCACGGGAGTGTGGGGACTTCCTGTCGCGGCATTTGGATGTGGAGTCCTTGTAACTATCAGTGTATGGAAAATTGCAGAAGAGCAAGGAAGAGTTCGCACACTGACACTATTGTTAGCAGGCATCGCGCTTAATAGTTTCGCTGGCGCGGGTATCGGTTTAATGACCTTTCTCGCTGACGATGAGCAACTGCGCAGCTTGACTTTTTGGTTGCTGGGCGGCTTCGGCGGCGCAACGTGGCCCGTTGTTTTCGTAACACTACCGATTGCCATTATAGGACTGTCCGTATTGTTAAGGCAGGCAACCGCATTGAATGCGATGAGTCTGGGAGAATCCGAAGCCTACCATCTCGGTGTTTCAACGGAAACTTTGAAAAGGTGGTCAGTCTTCGGCGTTGCGCTAACGGTAGGAGCGGCGGTCTCCGCCGCAGGTGGCATCAGTTTTGTAGGACTCGTTGTGCCACATCTGCTGAGGCTTCTGGGTGGGGCAGATCATCGGTATGTGCTACCCGGTTCAGCAGTCGGCGGGGCAATACTACTTGTCTCGGCAGACCTATTCTCACGAACCGTTGTCGCTCCTGCCGAATTGCCCGTTGGCATTGTCACCGCACTGATCGGCGGTCCATTCTTTTTGTGGTTACTGCTCAGATTCAAACGTGAGGTGTTTCTATAGGAAAACCTATCTACAAGGGTGTTTAGAGGTAAAGATGATTGAATTGGAAGGGATTGGTTATCGCATTAACGGGAATTGGTTAGTCCGCGACATTAATATCATAATTGAAAAAGGGATGCTATGGAGTTTCGTCGGTCCCAACGGCGCGGGGAAATCGACACTTCTGCGGTTAATTTCGGGAGAACTTCTACCAACAACTGGGGAAATTCGGATCCTCGGCAAACCGATTCATAGTTACAGCCCTCAAAAATTGGCACGTCTTCGAGCCTATCTCCAACAAAAAAGGGACATAAACTTCCCATTTACCAGCTTGGAGATTGTCCTGTTTGGGAGACATCCATATCTCAATGGCACAAAAGAAACCACCGCGGATATCCTAATTGCGAAGGAGGCATTGCGTCAGGTTGAAGCCCACATGTTCGCCGAACGGCTCTATCCAACGCTATCCGGTGGTGAGGCAAGCCGTGTTGATATTGCACGGATCCTTACACAGGCACCGGACCTACTTCTGTTAGACGAACCAACGAACCATCTGGATCCAAAACACCAAGTGCAGATACTTAATTTGTGCAAAACGATTTGTGGTCACGGTAAAACCGCTATCACGGCAATTCATGACCTGAACCTCGCGTCAATGTATGCTGACCAACTATTGCTATTGAAAGATGGAGTTTCTGTTGCATGCGGCCCACCTGAAGTTGTGCTAACCTTGGATCTACTATCAGAAACTTATGGCATCCCGTTTGAAGTTCTGCCGCATCCAGATGGCTACCTGTGGGTGATGCCGAGTCTGAATCCTTCATAGAAATACATCCATATTCTTGAAACAGAAAGGATTGAAATCCCTTCTAACGTGTGATATACTATTAGATACACTCATAAAAAGCTGGAATTCTAATATTTCATGATAGGAGACATCATCATGACTCAAGTAACAAACGAAGCGATCGTCAAAGAACTTACTCGTGCCTATTGGTTAGAGGTGGAGGCGACCATCAACTATCTCGCCATTTCCGTCGATTTGGACGGCATTCGCGCCGAAGAAATCAAAAAGTCTCTTGCAACAGATATTCAAACAGAAATCACACATGCACAAGAACTTGCCGCCCGTATCAAGGAAATTGACGGGAGAGTTCCCGGCTCGTTTGCCTTTAAACCCGAACAAGCCTCGCTTCAACCACCAGAAGATTCAACGGACGTTGTATCAACGATTCATGGGGTTATCGAAGCAGAAAATTGCGCGATTGAACAATACAATAAGATTATTCGCCTGTGCGATGGGATTGACTACGTCACGCAAGACCTCTGCATCAAACTTCTCGCTGACGAGGAAAAGCACCGTCGGGAGTTCAGAGGCTTCCTCAAAGAATACGAGAAAGACTAATCTCACCAGAACATACCGAAAAAAGAACAACGGGCATCACTGCCCGTTGTTTGCTTTTAAGCATCTAACTTGCTTAACATGAATTCCTATTGATTTTCTTACAGTTTATTCTAATGTTAACTACTTTACCCAGTAGAAATTACCGTTAGAAGCGGGCCAGTCAAGAACATACAAAATTTGGGATTTCGTTTCATACTTCTCGACTTCATCCCGGACTCTTGCCCAACGCTTTTGTATTTCAGCAGATTCAGGATTCTGAGAGG
>JAPOOP010000452.1 GCA_026713385.1 Candidatus Poribacteria bacterium
CTTTCCACTTGGAATTTCACCGGTTTTGTGCCTTCTACATCTTCATACTGTTTGTCGTGTACAGGCTTGAAACCTGTACCGGATTCACCGAAGTGACGTTCGGATTCATCCAAGGCTGTGCTCAGTGCCAAATTGGGGATGCCCGATGCCGGATAAATTTCAATAGAACTCACATACATCGGTTTTTCCAGATTAATCAAAATCTCGCATCGGATTGTTCCATCAAGCTCGGTTACATACTGGGTTCTGCCGAAGAAAGGCCTCTCACCCTCGACGATATCATACCTCTTTCTCACATCTCCCTTCACATCAAAAGCCCCGATTGTTTCTAAGTTGCCGTCCACTATTTCGGGATGGGTGTCACAGGTTAGTTGTGAAGACGCAATTTCCTCAATAGGCGTGTCCTGAAGCCAAGACAAACGAGATGGAAGAATTTCCGCTCCCGATTTCCCTTGAAGTCCCACACAACCAGTGATGCTGAACGGCAGAAATAATAAAATGCTGAAAACCCACTTATTCATTTTTTTGCTCCTTTCCCGTTAGGGTGTCTGACGGATGTAAAATTTGACTTCCCGGATGGAAGCTCCTTTCAGCGGAATCTCAACGCCAGAGTTTGCGGTTCGGGTGGAATTCTGTCTGTCCTCTATTCCATCTGCCCCCATTCGTAGATAAAGCACTTCCCGTCCAATGCGATAACGCACCGGATTCAGACCTTCTATATCCTGATGCTGCTTGTCGGACACTCGTTCAAAGGCAACATCAAAGCGGGGTGGATCATCGGTTGTCGTCATCATCGAAAAATTTGGAATCCGTCGCGATGCCGGATAGACCTCCACATAAGAAACATAGGTCGGAGTATCCAGTTTGATAATCGCTTCTGTCCTGCGCTGCCCTTCAACCTGCGTTATATAACGCCGTTGGGCATAGGCAAGCCGCCTCCCCTCACCCTCATGAAGTAGATACGCCTTTCGGACAAACCCGTTCACAGCAAATGTGCCCTCTGTCTCCAGATTACCATCTACAAATTCCGGGTTAGACTCACAAGTAAGGCGTGACGCTGTCATCTCACCAATGGGCTGATTCAGTGCAGCACACCCCATAATGCCGATAAGCAAAACAAACAAACCGTAGATTCTCATCTTTTCCTCCTGTTGCATGTTTACGGCACACGGCGTGTGCCTACTACTATATGGGGACCGCAACATCGAAACGTTCTGCGGTTTCAACGAGACGGTTCCATGTCGGCTCCTCTATTGGTATCCCTTCACGCAGACGTTTCTCGCGGCTCCGTTCCTCAAATTCTCCAGGGACATAGATTTCGTCAACATTGGGCAACCGAGCGGATGACTTCACCCACTCTACAAGATACGCAATTTCCTGTTCATAATCCGCTAAGTCGATGAAATCTTCAATTTTGATAGCGAACATTACAATGCCGCTTGCGCCGCGGGTCGGTTGTTCACGGCTGCATCCCGCCCAAGAAAGCCCGCCAGCGATAGCATCTATCATCACACCGAGTCCGAACCCTTTATGCCCGAACTGAAAGCCACCGAGTGGCATAACGGCTGTGTCCTGCGGACGTTCACGAAACGCATTCGGATCGGTAAGGGGTTCACCTTCAGCATCTATCATCCAGCCTTCCGGTATGGGTTCACCGCGCGCTGTCTGGACGAGCAGTTTCCCACCTGCGACGACGCTGAGCGTCATATCAAGGAGAAGGGGTTCGCCGCCCTGACGCGGCACAGAAATCGCAATCGGATTCGGTGGCAGCCTCCGAGAGGTTCCGCCGTGCGGATGCATGAAACGTCCGCCACCATTGAGCAGGACAATCCCTATCATGCCAGCACGTGCTGCAATCGGTGGATATTCACCCATCCGTCCTGCGTGTCCACACCGATGCAAGCCGACTGCACCGATGGTGCAAGTTTTCGCTTTTTCAACCGCCATATCCATCGCTTTACGTGCGGCAACCATACCGAGCGCACCGTTGGCGTTAATAACAGTGGCTGCGCCGCTTTCTCTGACAATCTCCATCTTATCTGCAGCGGGACCGCCTGCCATACCACTGGCGTAGTTCGGTGCGTTGATGACACCGTGTGAATCGTGTCCGGCGAGGTTAGAATCGAC
>JAPOOP010000684.1 GCA_026713385.1 Candidatus Poribacteria bacterium
AAAAGTCGTCTCCAACGCGCACGGAACCGTTTAAAGCAGGAAGATGATATGGTGCGCGAAACCCTTGGCAGTGTAGATTTACCTGTCACTTTTACCGAAAACATTGTAAAGCAAGTTGCCAATCTAAAACCGGTAACGCCTACGAATAGCAAACCATTCATACCTTGGGCAATCTCTGCCGCAACCGCCATTTTTATCTTTCTAATAATAGGGGTGGGATCTCAATACCTTGCCCGCTTTCAGAAGCCGTATAATCTGAACGCCCGATCGGAAACCACCGTTGAAATCATTGATGCCCCCATTGTCCTTGACACACAAGCGAAGTCCGATTTACGAAACCAAGCCGGACGTTTCGATACCACCGGTAAAAGTGGCGGTGCCGGCACCCAAATCTCAGAACCCTTTGTACCTGCAGCTGCACAAGTAGAGAAGGAAACACGTCCATCGACAAAACAGCAGTGGATACAAGCAAACGGGCCTGAAGGCAGCCCAGTAACAGGCTTATTTTTAAGCTCCACAAGAGACATCTATGCGGCAGCATCTGGTGGCATCTACAGATTAACACCAGAAGCGTCCGCATGGACACTCGTTAATGCTACTGTTCTGACCCCTTCTTCAGAAACTTCCGAGACGCATAAGTGGACATCAATGGCAGAGCACAATGACACGCTCTATCTTGTGTCCACCGATGACGTGCTCGCTTCAATCGATAATGGAGAAACGTGGAAGACTCTCGGGGCACATCCAAAGGGACGTATCAAAGGATTCGCGATAACAGATGACGCGTTTTACCTCGCACTCGAAGATAAAGGCATTTTCCGATCTACAGACAGCGGCAAACAGTGGACTTTACTAAACGATGTAGAGACTGACACGGAAATCCTCGCTGTTGCTAACATTGAAAATACGGTATTTGTCGGGACAACCGAAGGTCTCTATCGTATCAGCGCAGGCGCATGGGAAAGATTGTCAATAGATACCACCAAAGCCATCCACTCCTTGGCAGTCTCTGAAAACAATCTTTATATCGGGACGGGTCCCGATATTACGCAATTGCAAACCCCGGAAGGAATAGGGGCTTATATGGGTCAGATTATGGGCAGTGACACTTCAAGTGCATGGGAAATCTTCCATTCAACCGACTTCGGCGATACATGGACCGAAATAACACCCACAAGCGATTCGTTCATGACAAAAATATCGCCAGGCGTTAAAGTCATAGCAGCTGGAAAGACCATTCTCGCCCTGGGAATCACTGCATCCGGTTCAACCGATGGTGGAAAAACATGGACAGATTACGGTTTTGATAGGTCTGACTTGAATTCAGCAATGAATTCGTTTACGCTGAGTCTATTCCCGGCTGTCGGCGTGGATGAAAATACGTTCTTTAAAGTGGGTCCTCTGGGGCTTATCCGCTCAATCGACGCTGGCAAATCATGGTATCCGTTTATGACTGGAATCGTAGGAACTCACATTCGAGATTTAGTCGCGTTCAAAAATGATCTCTATGCGAACACTTGGATAGGTATTGTCAAATCCACTGATGGTGGAGAGTCATGGGAAACCTTACCCCTCAATTCAGAGGAACTCACCCTAAAATCAGCAGCAACCGTCAATTTTACCAATCTACTGATGTTCCCCAAATTAGCGATTTCTGGTGGAGTGCTTTACGGTATCACACCGAGATTAGAGGAAGAAAACGAACTTCGTCTTTTCCATCTTTCTGCAAACGGTAATGTGTTAGTCCCTATCCAAGCGGTCCCGACTCTTGGTAAAGATGCCCCCTTCATCATAGATATAATACGCCAGTCAGATCCAACACACCAGCGTGAAAAATACCCGGGTGCGTTTGCAGTTAACGGCGACATATTTTATGTCGAATACAAGCGGCGACTTTTCCGATGGAAACGTGGAGACTCGGAATGGTTCAACACCGGACTCATAGATACAGGCAAAAACCCTGACGAAGAAGACGACTTTCTAAGGGGTTTCAAACTTGCTGTTTTAGGAAAAATCGTCTACGTTGGAAAGCGGGACGGGCATCTCTTTCAATCGCTTGACGGAGGGGACACCTGGAAAGACGTTACCCCAAATCTACCGCTTCGTTTTGAACGTTTCAATGATATCACCTTTGCAGGCTCAACGGTGTACATCGCTACAGACATAGGCACTTTGATGTCAAAAGAAGGTGAACATTGGCGTGCACTCACCGATAAGACCGGAGCGCACACTATCACGGATCGAGTCGCCGTGGTTGGCACCACGATTTATGGGGCTGGTAAGGAAGGTATCTATCAATTGAACAGACGTGGCGAATGGGAAAAAATCTCACCAGAAGTGCCAGATAGTGTCATCTCTCTTGTCCCTAACAGCGATAGACTTTATATCGCTACCAAACAACGTGGAATATTTCACACCTCAATTGAAAAGGTAGGACTTACGCAATACTGATTGACTTTTGCTCGGGTCTCCTCTAATATGGTGTGTGAGGAGGTAAATAAAGATGACGAAACCGACCCGTGTGGATTCCTGTCAATATCTACTCAGCACCCCGATAATTATACACTGACGCATTTCGGAGAACATTCTAAAAACTTCAGTCATGATCAGATAAATCGGTATCTTGGCAATGCGCGTCTTACACCGCGTATCGTCTGGGAACATGTCAAATCCGACGGGGTTCAAACCCCGTACGGATACATCATTTTTGATTAGGACTTACGCAGATTGAACAGAATCGCAAGGCACATTATAGTAAAGCCCATAATTACCTATACACCAACAGAGGGCGAGGTTAGAAACCTCGCCAGCGAAGGAATCGGAACGCTATTGTATGGACAGGTATCCTCTCCTGTCCATACGGTATCAAACTCCATCACTGATAACACGAAAAGGACAAACAATGCAGTATTCTCTACGTTTCACAGTTTTGATACTTCTCGCGATTGCTTTTCAATTGTTAGGGTGCTCAGAAGACCCCGACACTGACACAACGTCTGTCGAAAAAGTTATTGCCGAACCTATACCCGCCAAACCCACACCCGAAGACACGTTTGCGAAACTCAAGACATTGTTTCCGAAACCCATTTTAGATGGAGACTTCACAACCCTCGGTGAGGTGACAGCCTCTAAAACGTATTTGGACTTTCTTACCCAAGAATATCGGACGGGAAAATCGTTTAAAACGTTAGTAGACTACCTCAATGTAGCAAAGCCTGACCCGGAAAGATACAAACCGTTTTTGAAGGAATCTATCGGGAAATCCAACGAAGAAGACATAGCGATCGTTCATCAGCTAACTCTGGAGTATCGCTGTGCAAACGTGATGCTGTATCAGATGATGCATGATGGAAACGGAGAAAACGTTCTCAAGGCGATATTTGCTGTGCTCGAAAAAAAACTATCAGTCCTTGATGAAGCACCCGTGAAAGCTTGGATGGAAATGCATCTACCCAATCAAGATCAAGGAAAAGAATTCTTCACTGCCCTTGAACATTTCGTAACTGAAACCGAAAAGAAGGACGCGCTTTTGATACAGGAACAGTTTGCGCAACATGGCAAAGATGACGGGCTTTTATGGCTCGCCGTGCACAATCCTGCGCTAACCGCAGAAATCCTCAATAATTTCACGAATACGAATGTGTTTCTGAGATGGACTGAGGGCAATTTTTTTCAACACAATCCATAGAATCCATAGGAGAAAGATAAGGAAAAACATATTCCGTTTCACATTACAGCCAAGTCATTGTTGGAATTGGAGAATTCCAACAATGACTTGGCTGTTCTGCGTTCTGATGATAAAAGCGATCTCCGTGTCAACTGGAACATTTAATTTAGCGTTAAAATCTACAATTCAGGTTCCAAGCAGAGGTCGAGACCCTTTCATGAAATTTCGCTTATATCCAGTTCTGTTTATTGTACTCATGATGCCGTTCTCTGTTTCGGCTGAAACGGAGAGTCCTAAAGAAG
>JAPOOP010000390.1 GCA_026713385.1 Candidatus Poribacteria bacterium
GCTGAAAGTGATGCTGAACCACAGACTCGCACGTCTAAATTACTAAACCCGTCAGATATTATCCGAATAAAATCATTGGCATTTGATACAGTATTAAAACTCTCTCCAGATAGAAAATATCTCGCCTATACAGTGGCAAACCCTGAGCGAAAATCTATCGCTCTACCAAGAACTACAAAAGCCTCTAATTTTCTGCCGACCGGTGCCCTAAAGAATCACCACAATAGTGAAATTTGGGTTACCCATATCAGCACCCGAGAATCCCATATACTCACCTCAGATGTAGGGGGCAATTGGGCACCTCAATGGTCCCCCGATGGACGCTATATCGCCTTTTACTCAGATCGGACCGGAACACCACAACTCTGGGTTTGGGACAAAGTAGAAAATAAACAGCAGCGAATTAGCGAAAAACCGATCAGTGCGATATACGGTTTTGAGGTGCCAATGTGGACATTAGATGGAAACCATCTGATTACTAAGTTACGACCAGAAGAGGAAGATTATTTCAAAGTTAGCACATCCGGTTCCGATGAACAGGCTATTAGCATCTGGGAAACCGGAACCGATGCGCAGGCAGATGCTTCAAAGAAAGCACAACGTCCTGGACACGTTCATGGAGATTTAGCCATTTTTGACTTCGAGACTGGAGTATCTTCAACTCTTGCAAAGGGATTATACGCACTAAACATACGCCTCTCTCCGAATAACGATGTAGTCGCTGTCCTCAACCTAATAGGACGGGAAAAATTGACTTCTCAAGCAGACCTTTTTGAGTTGATTTTAGTGCCGCTTGACGGAACTCCCATACAACGTTTAGCAACAAACATCACAAACGGATTGCGAAATATCAGTTGGTCACCAGACGGGAAACATCTCGCATACATGCATCCAGATGGAATGTTTCTGGTTGCGACAGACCGGAATGAACAACGTAATCTCACGGCAGACCTTGCAGAGAAACCTAACTTTTTCACACATGCACTGTGGAATGAGTCCAGCACCACTATTTACTCCGGTTTCGATGGACACGTCTGGGAACTTCAGACAGACGGAAGTGGCGGACGCAAACTTACAGAAGGGTTAAATCGAAACATCCGTGAGATCGTTTCCGGAAGAGATCCATATACAGCCTGGGAATCAAGTGACCCACAATCTATTTATCTACGGACCTATGATCCTGAGACCAAGCATGCTGGCTTCTATCAGGTCGAAATCGCTGAAGCACACGCTATCCGTCTATTTGAAGCACCAATAAGCATGACCGGTTTTTGGTGGGAAAGGAATCTGGGGAACAGCGAACAGATTATTCATATAGCAGAGGCCGCAACTTATCCGGCGGAGGTATGGATATATGATATAACGTCAGGAAAACGCCGCCAGATTACCAATCTGAATCCGCATTTATCCGACATGCATTTCGGTGAAACTCGGCTTATAGACGCTCAAACGACGGACGGACAACACTTGCAAGGTGCTTTGATGCTGCCTGTTGACCACGAGGAAGGGAAACGCTATCCTTTGGTTGTGTTGATCTATCCGAGTGACAACTTATCGGATTCGGTTTATAATTTTGGATTTGGAACCGATATCATTAACTTTCAGCTGTTAGCAAATCGAGGGTATGCAGTGCTTGCTATCGATATACCGCTCCATACGAACGAACCACTCAAAGAGATACCTGAATTCGTACTACCTGCAGTAGACAAGGCCATTGAAATGGGTATTGCCGATTCGGATCGGCTGGGAATTATGGGCTATAGTTACGGTGGCTATGGCACTGTAGGCGTGCTTGCTCAAACAACGCGTTTCAAAACTGCTGTCGTCGGTGGTGGTGTTTATAATATAATCAGTTATTACAATTGGCTGGGTAAAGATGGACGTAGCAGTGGCATTGGTTGGGCAGAAGGTGGACAGGGACGTATGAGTGGCTCGCTGTGGGAGCAACGCCAGCAATATATCGACAATTCACCAATATTTCACTTGGATAAAGTCGAGACACCACTGCTTATTTATTGTGGAGACGGATACGATGGGCGTGATTTCGCGCAATCGGGAGAACTCTTCTCTGCTTTACGTAGGCTTAAGAAAACAGCGACCCTTGTTCGCTACCACAGTGAAACGCATAATCCGCCGACGTGGCATCCTGAGCACCGAGTCGATGCATGGGAGCGTATTATGGGTTGGTTTGAAAAGCACCTGAAATAAGCCACCCGTAAATATTACCAAAGCGTTGCGAGCAAATCTTCACGGCAAGTTCCTATTCACCGTTTACTGTCTTTGAATCGTGCGATTGCGCCGCGTTCGGCTAACTCGGCTTGTACGTAGGGTGCCGGCATCTGTGAGGATTTCCAGCGTCCTGCGAAGTCAATTATATGACGCTATTTTAGAAAACTGGATACGGATTTTTAGCCAGATATTTGGCAAAGTATAGAATGAAAAAAGCAGGGAAAAAGTCTGATTTAAAAGCGGCACACAAGGTGATTTTCTTCACTAAAATGGCAGATATTCATCACAGACGACTTCTTGTAAGAATTGACAGCGAGTTTTCAGAAAACCAAGAGCGAATGTATAAACCTGCTTATAACACCACCTATATAGAGACGTTACCAGAGAGGAAATTGTTTGAATACATAGAGTATTCCATTGTATAATATGTAGTAGCGTCTACGGAGTATACAACGCAATCGACAACCAAAAAACTGCGGACATGTGGACGTATGTAATGAATAGGCAGCTAAAGAGAAAATGAAGAAGATACGAATGTTCCAGGAGAATGAATGGACACAAACACAATTCCCGAAGAAC
>JAPOOP010000687.1 GCA_026713385.1 Candidatus Poribacteria bacterium
GGTTTTCGTGCCAAGTGGGCACTGCCTGCCTTCCTTATCGTGGCACTTTGTGGATGGTTTCTCACCCCAGGCAGACCGTTCACGCTGGATTTACCGGTGTTACAAGGTTTCAACTTCAAAGGCGGGATGCGCTTTTCACCAGAGTTTTCTGCCCTTTTAATTGCACTTTCTGTGTATACAGGGGCTTTTATTGCCGAAATCGTGAGAAGCGGTATACAATCGGTCGTTAAGGGCCAACGGGAAGCCGCGAAAGCCGTCGGTTTGAAGGAATCGCAGACATTGCGGTTAATCGTTCTACCCCAGTCTATCCCGATTATTGTGCCACCGCTGACAAGTCAGTACCTGAACCTCACGAAAAATTCAAGTTTAGCTGTTGCAATCGGTTTCCCCGATCTGGTGAGTGTCGGAAATACGATGATGACTCAGACCGGGCAATCAATTCCCGTTTTTGCGATGATTATGGCGAGTTATCTGGTGATGAGTTTGACGACATCAGCAGCCATGAATTGGTACAACCGTTGGATTAACCGAGTTGGACGGTAATTGAATTATCAGTCCCTTATAACCGATGAGAAAGGCGCATCACATAGTGGAAGACCGAGAGCTTACGCAAGAAATTAAGCCCCCAGTCCATACAAAAAGTCCCGCGCGATGGCTTAAGGACAACTTATTTAACACTTGGTACAACGTGCTTTTGAGTTGCTTGGTGCTTGTCGTCCTTTTCTTTGCTTTTAAGACACTTTTGACATGGGCTTTCACAGAAGCAACGTGGGGCGTTATTCCGGCGAACCTTCAACTCTTTGGCGTTGGGGCTTATCCACGAGAACAGATATGGCGCGTATGGAGTGTGATTTATATTTTCTGCCTGCTTGTGGGTTTGAGTGCCGGTATCTGGGGTGCCTTAACTCTCCGATTTGCCCTTGTGCTTGGAGGTGTTTGGTTTATTGGTGCGCTTTCCCCCTTTGAACTCTCAACGCGAGGATGGTTTTTAGGTGCCGTCGCTATAACAGCAGGTTCCCTTTTGCTTGGACGTGGGAGAACAAATTTACGCCCTTGGATTTTGGGGGCATGGCTGCTCTCCTTTCCCTTGATAATGACAGTGTTACGCGGGTTCGGGGAGAATGGTGTTCTCACAAGCAATTGGGGTGGACTTTTATTGACCCTGATTTTAGCGGTTGTCGGTATCGTCGTCTCTTTTCCGCTGGGTGTGTTTTTAGCACTCTGCCGTCAGAGCGATCTTCCTGCTATCCGATGGATTTCAACGGCTTATATTGAGGCGGTCCGCGGTGTGCCGTTGATAACAATCCTATTCATGGGGAATATCTTGGTACCGATCTTCATGCCGGGGCTTGATATTAACCAAGTTTTACGGATGATGCTCGGAATCACCTTCTTCTCTGCTGCCTACATGGCAGAGAACGTTCGTGGGGGACTCCAAGGGATTCCGCGCGGACAACACGAGGCAGCACAAGCGATAGGACTTAACTACGTGCAGACAATGCTGTTTATCGTCTTACCGCAAGCGCTCCGGTCGGTTATTCCAGCGATTGTTGGACAATTCATCGCATTGTTTAAGGACACATCCTTAGTTGCTATCATCGGGCTTATCGACCTCTTAGGTGTTGCCAGAAGCGTTATTGCCAATCCAGACTGGTTCGGACTGCAAGCCGAGGTCTATCTGTTCGCTGCAATTATCTATTTCATTTTCAGTTATTCGATGTCCTACGGCAGTCAGGAAATTGAAACAGCACTTGGAGTCGGGAATACTTAGCAATAGGTGTCGGAAAGTTTTTTAATTAATGGTCTCCTACACTGCGCTCTACTTCGCTACGCGCGGGTTTCTCGGGAAGACCGTAGCCCGTAATGAAATGGAGGGGTTTTTGCTTGGGCATTTCCCCTAACTCTACGGAAAGGTACGTCACGGATGAAGACTCACTTGACCGAACCGCAAGGAAAAATTAAAGATCCGATTATTGTCTGTGAAGATGTACACAAATGGTTTGACGATTTCCACGTCCTCAAAGGGATTACGACCTCGTTTGAAAAAGGCGAAAAGGCGGTAATATGTGGTCCCTCTGGCTCCGGAAAGTCTACATTTATCCGAACCTTGAACCGCTTGGAGGAGCATCAGCGCGGCAAAATTATTGTTGATGGCGTTGAGCTGAGTGATGATCTCCGCAATATCAATCTTATCCGTCAGGAAGTCGGTATGGTGTTCCAACAGTTCAACCTGTTTCCGCACCTGTCGAACTTGGAGAATATCACTTTGGGTCCCATCCGGGTCAGGAAGATGACGAAAAGTGAAGCCGAAGAGATCGCTTTATCGCTTTTAGAACGGGTGGATATTGCAGATCAGGCGTACAAATTCCCCGCAGAAATTTCAGGGGGGCAACAGCAGCGGGTTGCAATCGCAAGGGCGTTGGCGATGGAACCCAAGATTATGCTTTTTGATGAACCGACGAGTGCGCTCGACCCGGAGATGATAACGGAAGTGTTGGATGTGATGCGTGAACTCGCTCGTTCCGGTATGACGATGCTTGTTGTAACGCATGAAATGGGGTTTGCACGTGAAGTCGCCGATCGGATCCTCTTTTTTGATGAGGGAGCGATTGTTGAGGACGCAGCGCCCGCAGATTTCTTTGATAACCCCCAGCACGAACGCACGAAGCTTTTCATTTCGCAAACGCTACAACATTAGCGACATATTGCAAAAACGTATATCTCCTTATACCATATAAACCCAAGTTGCCACCTAATAGGTCTTGGACGTTTAAACACAGATTTTCCAAGTAAAACTTCTCTTTACACCCCATAGGGGTGTTATGTCTATAGAAAAGTGGACATTCAAGGAACTGCACCCCGTAGGGGTGCTATGTGAATAAAAAGTGGCTTGGGTCATATAAAATAAATGAAGACAAAATATGATTTTTCAGAGGGTGAGCGGGGCAAATTCTATGATACAAAAGCCATTTTTAATATCCTCAATCCTCAAGAGAACAACATAGGGTGGCAGCAAATGCGATTGAATAACAAAATAGCCATTGTTACAGGGGCTGGACGCGGTATCGGCAGAGCAGTCGCGCTTCGGTTCGCCGAGGAAGGAGCGAAAGTCGTTGTTGATGACGTGAACGATGCCCTCGGCACAGCAACCGTTTCTGCGATTACTGATACGGGCGGCGAAGCACTGTTTATCAACGCCGATGTCTCTGATACTGCGGATGCCCAAAGACTCATTACTGAGACCGTTGACACCTACGGCACTGTTGATATTTTGGTGAACAATGCTATCTGTTCCACAGCCGATGTGCTGAACAACAATTGGGACGCAAACTTAGCGGTCGCCCTCCAAGGTACCAGCCACTGTTCTAACGCCGTTATCCCTATAATGCAAGAGGCTGGAGGCGGTAGCATCGTCAATATTGCTTCTGTCAATGGTCTCATCGGGTTACAGGCAATCCATGCGTATTCTGCTGCGAAAGGTGGCGTTATCGCCTTGACTCGCTCGATGGCAGTCGCACACGGTAAAGACAACATCCGTATCAACTGTATCTGTCCCGGAACAATTCAAACCGAAGTCTGGGAACCAATGCTTGAACGCAATCCACAGATCCTCGACGAAATCACGCCGTGGTATCCGTTAGGACGGATTGGACAACCTATTGACATCGCGAATGCCGCGCTCTTCCTCGCATCAGATGAAGCCAATTTTGCAACGGGAGCAGTTTTCGTCATTGATGGTGGGTTGACCGCAGGCAATCATCAATTTCCAATCTGACGACTGATAGAAGGAAACACCTAATTCAGATGCAGGACAATTAGAACACGGAGGGACACAATGGTAACACAAGAACAGGTCGATTTTTTTCAGGAAAACGGCTATCTCAAATTTGGGAGAGTTTTAGATAGCGATGGCGTTGAAGCCATGCGCGCGGGGTTAAATGCGGTCATTGAATTAGAACTTAACGAAGGCGACGATTCCTCGCCGGAGTTCAAATATGGACACGACCGACGCGAAAACCAACTCAATCGAGGGAGCGGTCACCCGCGAGCGATTCATCAGTACGTGAACATGTGGAAACGGGAGCAGAATTATGAAGCAGCCATTCATCACCCGCTCATCGCTGGGACAGCACGCGCCCTACTGGATACACCTGAGGTCCGTCTCTGGCACGATCAGGTCATTTCCAAACCTCCACATGATAACGGTCACTTTGCATTTCATCACGATTTTTTCTTTTGGCCCCTCAGTCCGCCGAATATTGTGAGCTGCTGGCTCGCTTTGGATGACGCCACGGTGGATAGCGGGTGCATGCACGTTATGCCGAAGAGCCACACAGACGAACGCTTCTCTGTCGCAGCAAGAGCCGCAGCAGATGCAGCAGCGGCAAAGGCGCGCGAAGA
>JAPOOP010000602.1 GCA_026713385.1 Candidatus Poribacteria bacterium
GCGGCAAGAGTAACAACGATATGAGGATGGTACGCAGTCTGATTTTTTCGGGTATAGGCACGCGGGTCGGTGGACTTAAAGGAGACATAGTGAGAGTTTAGCGAATGAATAGGCGGTCGGTGAAAAGTCGTGGTGTGTTCTTGCGGAAATGTGAACCTTCTCCCTGTATTTTACGTTTATTCAGGTAAAAGTTCAAGGAAATCCATTGTGAGCATCGGGGGATGTTGGTTATGAAAATTACACAGGTTGAAGCGTTCGCGCTCCGATACCAAACGGGAGAATCATCAGAAGGACAGGCAGACAATTATTACTTGCCTGACGAGGGATGGCGTTGCATCTACGCACGTCACCATGAGACGATGGTTGTGCGGATTACGACATCAGATGGCATCGTCGGGTATGGCGAAGGACAAAGCCCTGTCTCACCGCGCACATCGAAGACAATCGTCGAAGATTTGTGTCGTCCGATACTGATGGGAAGAGACCCGTTTGATGTGGAATACCTTTGGCAACGGATGTTCACGGCGATGCGGGAACGTGGACACTATACCGGCTTTTTCATCGATGCACTCGCGGGGTGTGACATTGCGCTCTGGGACATCATCGGGAAAGCGACGGGTAAACCCGTTCACAAAGTGCTGGGCGGACGCTATCGGGATCGGATTCCTTTATACGCTGGCGTTGGCGGCAGTACACCGGAAGCGGCGGCGGCACAAGCGGCGAAGCATGTTTCGCAGGGGTATGGTGGATTGAAGATTCACTCGACGCACGGTCGCGCCGAGATTTTGGAGATTGTCGCCGCTGTGCGCGAACAGGTCGGTCCGCAGATTAAGTTGATGGTGGATGTTCATACCCAATATAGTATCCCAGAGGCGACGCGACTCGGACGCGGGCTTGAGGAATTGGACGTGATGTGGTTAGAGTCGCCGACGGCACCGGAGGACATTCCCGGACAAGCGGCATTGGCGCAGGCACTGGATATGTCGGTCGCTATCGGGGAATGGACCCGCACCCGCTATGAGTTACGGGAGGTATTTGAACGGCGCGCCTGCGACATCACCATGCCTGATATTGCCCGTACTGGACTCACGGAAGGGAAGCGCATCGCAAGTCTCGCCGATACCTATAATATTCCGGTGACACCGCACATCGGTGGCGGTGGTATCCTCTCGATTGCCGCAACGGTGCAATTTTCAGCGACGATCCCGAACTTCTTGATAATGGAGCATTCCCCGGAGGCGTATGAATCGAAAGGGCAAATCACCACGCGAAAGCCGACAGTCGAGGATGGGGCTTTCGTCATTGATGATTTGCCCGGACTCGGTATTGTTATTGATACAGAAGCATTGGAAGCCTTTGCAATTGACGGTTAAAACAACTAATTCGGTAATTCTATGCGTTTTGGAAATCTTGCCAATTGATTCCCAACTGACGAACAGCCGTGTGAATCGTTCCCAATTTCAGGTCGCGTTTACCCCAATCTGGAACAACTGTCCCTTGTTGGGTGTTGGGATTAAACCACTTTCGATGTGACCCACCGCCTCTTCTCTTTCGTTCTTGACAACCAAGATCTGTTAATTTTCGAGCAACTTCTCGGTATGTCACGGTGCCGATACTACCGTTTCTAACCATACCGGGCTCTTTGCGTCTGAAATATGGGTATTCTCTGGCAATGAACGTCCCATGTCCTGATAGAGTTCAATGACTGCAGCAAGAGCGTCCTTAACATTTTCTAATGCCTCGTTTAACGAATCGCCCTCAGTGACGAACTCTGGCAACAGAGGGGAGGTTACTGTATATCCACCTTCAGGTTGTGGCATTAGAAGAAGTGGTATTTTGTATTCCATGATAGGCTCTCCATTTTAATACCCTTTTTCTTTGTCCACAACATTCGAGAGCGGTTCTCCGTTCACGTATTTGTGCATGTTGTCGATGAAGAGTTCCATTGCGCGTTTGGCGATATTCTGCGACGCGCCAGCGGTATGGGACGTTAAAATCACGTTCGGGAGCGTCCATAATGGGTTGTCTTCTGGACACGGCTCCGTATAGGTCACATCCAAACCGGCACCTGCCAACTTACCGCTTTTCAGCGCGGCGATGAGGGCATCTTCGTCGACCACTTTACCGCGACTGACGTTGATAAAGAAGCATCCTTCTGGTAAGGCATCGAATTCCGCATGCGATAAGAGTTTATGGGTTTGCGGTGTTATTGGACAGCATACCGTCAAAACGTCGCAGCGGGATAGGAACTCCGGCAGCCAGTCGAGTTGCCCCAACTCATCGACGGTGTCTGGCTTCTCCATCGGTTCGGGATCGACGGCAATCACGTTGAACTCGAAGGCTTTGGCACGTTGCGCGACCGCTCTGCCAATACCGCCAAGTCCGAGAATCCCCATCGTCATTCCCGATACCTCAACGCACTGTGTCCACTTCCATTCTTTATCACGCATCAAATCAAGTTGTGTATTGATCCCCCGTGTGAGTGAGAGTAGCAGCGCGAAGGCGTGTTCAGCGAGTTGGGGTCCGTATAGACGCTTGCTGTTTATCAGTGTGATGGGACTCTCTTTGAAGGCGGGGTACATTGACCGTTCCACGCCTACGAAAGGTTGCATCACCCACTGTAGCGATGTCGCATGAGGGAGGGCATCCTCTGATACGACGCCGTAGAGGATTTCAACGTCTGAAATATGGTCTTTGAGTTGCTCACCTTCCGGTAGAAAACTGATTTCCATTTCCGAGGGGGCGTTCCCCAGCATGTCCGCAACTTCTTGGCTAATTCCACTGGCAATCAAGACTTTGATGTTCGCCATTGATAGACTCCTTCGTTATAGAATTTCTGTGGTAGTTCTTTAAATAAAATGGATGTGTCAATAGGGTCGTGCTTGATGCTCAATTCTATTCTGCGGTGGATTCATAGAGAACGGCAATGTTACGGGAATAGGTTTAGCGTTCGGGAACAACAAACCCACTCTCGGTTTCAACACTTTGCCCAGGTAAGCCTCCACACCGTCAAGAAGGGATGATGGTATGGCTGTCCAGGTGACGCGTAAATTCAGATGGGCATACCCTTGAATTTGGGGGTTGCTGCGATGTGCTGTAATTCTGTTTCTAATGTTGCCTTGCCCGACTTTCACCGTTACAGGGTTCCCGAAATTATCCCAATACCAGATGATGTAGATCCCTTCAAAGTTATCATAGTAGTTGTGACTTAAATCCACATGGTGTAATGAACACCAAGCGTTGTTTTTACATTTCATCCAAAATAGATTCATCATTGTTTGATTCATCATTTTGTTGCCTCCAGTTTATTGTGGCTAAATGGATACACGCATCTGTGTTGTCTTAAAAGAGAGTTTTTACTAAGGCTCTGTCTTATATTGCTCTTGTTGTGTTTTCAAAAGTTCGCGCTGATTATAGATAACTTCGTCATTAGGGTTTAGTCGGATAGCTTCGTCATAATCAGCAATAGCCTCTACATATTGCCCTAATTGTGCCTTTGCGAATCCGCGTTGATAATAAACAGATGAATCGTCAGAATTTAATCGAATCGCTTTGTCATAATCGTCGATAGCAGCATCAAATTGTCCTAATTGTGCCTTCGCAAATCCGCGTAGGTAGTGGATGAGGGCATCATTAGGTCTTCGGTAAATTGCCATGTCATAATCGTCAATAGCTTCCTCAAACTTATCTCTGCGGATTGCCTGATTAGCGCGCATCATATATTCGTCAGCACTCAGTGGGGTATAGGGTGTGCGGTCATCACGCAGACTCGCGAAACCCTCAAAGTCAGGAAACAGCCTTATTTCAGTTAGACCTGAGACTCGTTCCAATTCTGTCCGAACGTCTTCTTTCTTACATTTTTCAATGATACATGCTGCGTATTCCTCAAATTCGTAATTTCCAAAGAGGAAGATGGACTGCTGTGCAAGAATACGGCTGTTCTGCTGCCGAGGTTGCCAGTGGTACAACTGAGGTTCATTACTGTTTAAAAAGTAAGGAAGCGGTTCTGTTAGTGAGTCGGGTTCAATTTCTATAAATCTATCCACATCCATACGCACCGCGAACACCTTACCATTTGTGAAATCAGAGGTTTTGGAGTCTTGTGCGCAGGCAAACCAGAGGGCAACTTGGGCACTGTAGGTAAAGTCTATCAGACATGTCGCCGCTTTGAAGTGTTGCAGGTCGGCAAGTATTTCCAAATCGCTGAGGTGCCGCCCATCTTTCTGATCGTATCCGCGAAGCCGTGCTTCACGAATCAGTGCCATATTAATTTCAACGAATGCTGGAAAGCCTTTGTCCTCAGAATTTTGCTCGTTTTCTGGCACTCGTCGATAAGCAGACGCTTGTATTCCATATTCGTCATTAGGAACACCCCGAAACACATAGATTCCGTCGTTAAATTGGCTCGCCCGTTCCAGAAAATCGCTCAACGTTTCGACAGGATCGGAGTCCGTTCTCGGCATTTAATCTAGTCCTTTTATATCAGTTTTCCTAATTCTATTCCTTTTCATTCGACGACAAAAGTAGATGGGTGTTGGACATACTTTGCAGACAATATAATTCGCAGTGCTAACTGGGGTTAGAGATAATATAACCTATCACATAAAGGAGAAAAAAGCAACTCAAATCAGTTTTTGTGGAAAATATCAGGATTAGAAACCCCTTCCACAAGGTCGCTCCTCTGGAATAGTCGTCAGTTATCAGTACGGGTGCTACGCACCCTTTCAGCCGTCAGTCAACCCCTAATCCCCTTACCAGAGAGAATAAGAGTCGGGAATCGAAGTGTTTTTGATAGGGCGTTTCCCCC
>JAPOOP010000688.1 GCA_026713385.1 Candidatus Poribacteria bacterium
GCCCTCGCGTGGCGGAAGGTTAACGATTTTCACTATGCCGAAGAAATTACGCAAGACACCTTCCTGCAAGCATACAAGAAACTCTCGACCCTCAAAAATCCCAACCAATTTGCGGGGTGGCTCTACGTGATTGCGAATCGACTTTGCTTGAATTGGCTCCAACGCCACAAACCCGCGCTGCAATCGCTGGAGGACACGTCTATGGAAGAGATAGAGGAATCCGCTTATAACCATTATGCCGCCGAACAGCGCGAAGCCGAAGGTGCCAAGTATCGCCAAGAAATCGCCCAAAGACTGCTGTCCAAATTGCCGGAGAGTGAACGGACAGTCATGACGCTCTACTACCTCGGTGAAATGACAGCCAACGAGATAAGCAAATTCTTGGGTGTCTCGGTAAACACAATTACAAGTCGGCTCCGGCGGGCACGAAAACGTTTGCAGCAGGACCAAGAACGCTTGGTTCAGGAAGTACTCGGCGGTGTGCAGTTATCCAACAACCTCACTGAGAACATCATGCGGCAGGTCGCCGACGTGAAACCGATACCATCTCCGGTTGCAAAACCCCTGTTCCCGTGGGGTGCTTTTGGTATCGCGACCCTTCTAATTGCCTTGCTGTTAGGCGCGACGGGTCAATACCTCGTCCGCTTCCAGAGACCCTATAGTTTCGATGCAGTCTCCGAACCCACGGTTGAAATTATTGACACTTTTATCGTTCTTGATGCCGATTCAAAACCCGATGTGCGGAACCAAGTCGGACGGGCGACTTCCGCCGATAAAAACATCGGGACAGGACTACAGGCTTCTGAGACACCCATGGTATCCGATACGCAGGGAAATTCTCTCAGATTTTCGACAGCGCAGTGGACGCAGAAAGCGGACATGCCAACAGCCCGTTCTGACTTTTCTACCTGTGTTGTGGATGGAAAGATATTCGTGATAGGAGGCAGTCTACAACTTGGATGGGACGAATACGGGGATATGTCGCTTTCAACAGTTGAAATGTATGACCCTGAAACCGATGCATGGGAAGGAAAGGCGAATATGCCGACAGTTCGATCTAACGTCTCTGTCTCAGTTGTGGATGGCAAAATCTACGCCATTGGCGGATCAAAAACAAAGAAGTATCAGGTGCCTCGCGGTTTCGGGCATGAGTCTGAAGAACTTCCAACTGTAGAAATGTATGATCCGGCTACAGACACATGGACCCAGAAAACGGACATGCCGACACCACGGAAGACCAAGACCTGCGTCGTGGACGGCAAAATCTATGCGATTGGTGGGTGGTCAACTGCTAATGAACAGTCGCAGTTAGAAACTGTGGAGGTGTATGATCCAGCGACGGACACATGGGCAAAAGCCCAAAGTATGAACCGTGCGCGTTGTTCTGCAGCAATTAGTGTTGTGAATGGAGAAATCTATGCTATGGGTGGAATCGGTTGGCCCCCGAATCGGGACAAGTCAGGTCGGTATCTTTCCAATGTTGAAGTGTTCAATCCAAAGACAAATCAATGGCGTGAAAGAACAGAGATGTCTGTTCCGAAAGCGGCTCACTCAACAAGCGTAATTGATGGAAAAATCTATGTCATGGGGGGCTACTTTCAGGAAGAAAGGAAACTTAATCCCCTTTCAACGATTGAGGTCTACGATCCTGCAACTGATCGTTGGACCCAAGAGTCGGACATGCTCATTGGAAAATTCGGACATGCGACTGAGGTGGTAGATGGGCACATCTACATTTTGGGCGGAAGGGCTGTTGGTAAAGGTCTGCTGACGAGTGTCGAAGTCTACGCCCCAAGAGAAGTTTCGCAGCGTATCAATTCAATGGGTAAGTTGTGAAAACATGGGAGATCGTGAAAAACTGACGTACACTCGGTAGGGGCGGTTTCTAACCGCACCGGAGTGTTCACATCCTTCATCTACTGCTGGCGAGGTTTCTTGGGAAAAAAAAACGCCCTATCAAAAACCCCAAGCAAAAACACCTCGCCTTTTCTGTAGGAGGGATCTCCGAACCCCGACGCTTGCCGACCGATGACTGCCTTCTTGTGGTAGGGACCTCCGAATTCTGACTGCTAATTTTTCATTTTTTTCAAATTATGCACCCTTTCCCTTCCAAAAATGTGTCTTTAGTTGTGGGGGAAAGTATGATTATAACGATCTTATAGTGAAGATGACTCACAAATTGTTACAGCATACACAAGAAACTAATGATAATCTCCAAGCCTCCAAAGTCGATGTGAACATCGGTGTCCAGACCCTGTTGACGCATATTGAATGGAATTTTGGAGGGACTGGTTCCATCCTACGTATGCCTTGCCCGTTTCATCACAACCGCACCTGCTAACTACGACTTGGGGCGAGGTGAAAAAGTGAGAATGAGATGCAAATATGCTCTCGGTAGAATCCATAATGTTCTCCCTGCTGTACGGGTTTTACGTTTTCTCTGGGGTCATCACGTTTTCTGCGTTATAATTGTTTCTTTAACGATCTTCCGTCAAATCCCCATGCTTTAGCTTGTGGGATGTAGACGGCGTATGGGTTTATCATTGAAAAAAGGTTTGATATTGCCCGAAAAATGTGGTATAATGAGAGTATCAAGTTGGCAGACATGTTTAGCGTAA
>JAPOOP010000505.1 GCA_026713385.1 Candidatus Poribacteria bacterium
CGGTTCATATTCCACGACACTATTTAGGTGTGTTGTTGCCAGAACCACATCTACTTTCTGTGGCAGATTTCCAATACCCAGTTTTGTACCTGCTCCGGCAGGCATAACCGACACACCCTGTTTTACCGCAAATTGGAGGACCTCTTGCATCTCTTGGACAGATGTCGGTACAACGACCGCCTTCGGTACGTATCCATCAAAAGTATAGGCTGTGACCTGCTCCTCTGAGAGGATGCTGGATTCACCGACAATGCGCTTAAGTTCATCGTGCAATTTTCTAATTTTTCCTTTCGGTTCTGGATAGCATATCAGTCAACAGTTTCCCGCTCTCTGTTCTTAATAGCGGTGTCCCGAAGCGACGTAATCTTCGTAAGTACCTCACGTACATGATCATCGTCACTTGTTGCATATTTTTTCTTAACTTCATCAGCGACTTCCAGCAAGAGCGTCCATCTACTGGTATCGCGATAGACCCGTGCTAAACCGTAATAAGCATCAACGACATACTTACCATATTTATATTCATTAATAATTTGCTTGTAAGCGACGATCGCCTCATCCCAATTCTCTAACCGGAAATGAGTATCAGCAATACCGAGTCTCGCCTCGGCGATAAAGTTGCTATCTGGATATTCTTCAAGGAGTCTGTTATACGAAACAATAGCGTTTTCATAGTCCCCTTGACCGAAGTAAGTCCGTCCGATAGCAGACTGAATTTTTGCATGGAGTGTCCAGTGAGCTGCCCCTTGGAGTGCTAATTCATAGTTGACGCGGGCATCTTGATAGTTCTTCCGTTCTTCGTAAATTGCGCCTTGGTCGAAATAAGCAGCGGTGACATACGGACTATCTGGAAATTGCTTGATAAAATCGGTATAACGCTCAATTGCCTCATCGTCTCTACCGAGTTGTTTCAAACTATACGCGGCTTTATACATCGCTTCGGCTTGCAGGTCGGGGTAGTCTTTGAACTCCTCAGTCATAAGTTTATTGAATTCGCGATACGCCTGCTCATAGTTCGACTCATTCAGGTAGGACTGTGCAATCAGGTGCTGCACCTTATCCTTAAAACCGGAGTCTGGAAAACCATCAAGGACAACTTTGAATGCCTGCCGAGCGTCTTCATAATCCTGTAGTTTGTAGTTGGCTTGCCCAATCATATACCAAGCATTTTCGAGGAAGATGCTATTCGGGAAGTTCTCAATGCACTGCTTGAACTTCAGTTCCGCCAGTTTAAACTGTTTCGTCCGGTAGAGGTTGTATGCCCATAGATAAATCAACGCCTCTTGATATTGAGGAACGATTGCTGTTAGGGCGACTTTTTCAATGTGGTCAATCGCAGTTTTGTAGTGATCAATATTGTCTGATTGGTCAGCAAGACGTGAGTAACTCACTGCGATTTTATAATGAACGAGTGTTGTGAAATCCTTGTCAATAACCGCGGTATTCACACCCTCCTTCATTGATGCTTCAAGTGCCTCAGTATACTTGGCAATAGACCCTTCGTAATCTGCCTGATTGTACAAATCTTCAGCAGATTGGAAGAGTTGCTGCACCACCTCTTCGGAACTCCCCATCGTAAATGGTGCCAGAAGTCCAACGAATAAGACGATACCACCCATAATGCCAAAAATCCTTGAGTGTATTCTGTTTCGTTGGTGCATTCTGTCCTCCTTTCGGAATTTATAGTAAAGTTTAGAATTAATAGGGCACCCTGTGCCGGTTCGGTTAGGAAACCGAACCTACCGAGGGATGCAAGTGTCTCTTTATTTTTCGGTTTTACTATAAGTATGCCTTATACCGTGCCTATGAATATAGCATCCCATCTGGTTGCAAACCCAATTTTTCATAAGACTCGGCTGTGGGGAAAATCTTTCCGGGATTGCAGAGTCCAGTAGGATTAAAGACTTCTTTGACCGCCGCCATTACTTGCATATCAGCAGCACTGAAAATGAGAGGCATGTAATCCATCTTTTCGACACCGATGCCGTGTTCTCCGGTGATTGTGCCACCGACTTCCGCACATACTGTCAGAATTTCTTTGTTGACATGCTCTACACGTTCACACTGGTCAGCGTCTCGTTCGTTAAAGAGGACAATAGGATGAATGTTGCCGTCCCCGGCGTGGAACACATTCGCGATGGGAATCTGATACTTTTCAGAGATCTCGGAGATCCGCCGTAACACCTTCGGCAGGGTTGTCCGTGGCACAACACCATCTTGGGTGATATAGTTGGGTGCAAGTCGTCCGAACGAACCGAACGCGCTTTTCCGTGCCTTCCAGAGTTGATCCCGCTCCGCGTCATCTTTAGCGTAATCCACCTTCCGAGCGTTGTGTTGTTTGAAGATTTCCAAAATTTGATCGGTCTGGTTCTGCATGCCTGCCTTAACACCATCAAGTTCCACAATCAGAATCGCATCGGCATCAAGCGGGAAACCGAACTGGAAGGCTTCCTCTAACGCACGGATGACGAGCGTGTCCATCATTTCAAGGGCAGCCGGAATAATGCCTTCACCGATAATCGTTGAGACAGCGTTAGAAGCATCGTCCATTGTCTCAAAGACAGCGAGTGCGGTTTGGTACGCCTGCGGGTTCCGAGTCAGCCGGACGATTGCCTTCGTTACGATTCCAAACGTGCCTTCGGAGCCGACCATCACACCGCGCAGATCGTAGCCGGGTGTTTCTTCAACAGTACTACCCAATTCGATAATTTCGCCATCCGGCAAAACAACTTCCAACCCAAGTACATGGTCGGATGTAACGCCATATTTCAAGGTATGTGGTCCACCAGAATTTTCGGCGATATTTCCACCTATTGTGCATGCCTTTTGGCTTGATGGATCCGGCGCGTAGTGATAGCCTTTGTTCTGTACCGCCTGTGTCAACAAGAGATTCACCACACCGGGTTCAATCACCGCCCGTTCGTTCTCAAGATCTACCTCTAAGATGCGGTCCATCCGGTTGAGAGCAATGATAATTCCACCTTGAACAGAGAGCATTCCGCCACTCAAGCCGGTGCCGCCGCCACGGGCGATAAACGGCGTGTTGTATTTATTCGCTAACTTTACAATATCCGACACCTGCTGCGCTGTATCCGCGAAGACAACGACATCCGGCATCGCCTTAAAAGAAGGAGCGGCATCGCATTCATATACCGACAAGGCAGTCGTATCCGTTAGCACATTTTTAGACCCAAGGCGTGTAGAGAGGTCAGTAATGAGTTGTTCTTTCTGGTCCATAATCTATTCCCTCTGCATGACAATTTCTGATTACTTGTATTTAGTGTATCACAATTTTGGTTGCATGTCCAATTAGAAATTTAGCGAACGTTTCCAGTATTTTTTTCATTTGTTATAGCTGCGTGCAGCGTGTTATAATTATGGGACTGAATACAATTTACCAAAGTTTGATTATCGAGGAATTTTTCCGAGATACAATGCGTACAGGAGACAAAAATGCGAAAATCGATATTGATTTTAGGAATTGCTTGTTTGATCGCTTGGACACTCCCAGAGATCTGTTCTGCCGAAATCGACCCTGAAACAGCCGTTGGTGTGTGGCTCTTTGATGAAGGCGCGGGTAAAACAACCAAAGACGCTTCAGGACTCGGACACGACGGCACAATCAACGGTGCGAAGTGGAAAGATGGAAAACTCGGAAAAGGACTTGAGTTTGACGGCGCACAGTGGGTGTCCATCGACTCAACACCGGAGCTACAACTCGGTGAAGAACTGACAATGATGGCGTGGTTTTTTGCCACAGATATTTCCACTTGGCGGCAACTTATTTCTAAAAGTGACGAATATCTCTTGCGTATTGATCCGCCACAGGAAGGCAATAAAATGTCAGCGTTTGTCAAACCCGGTGGAAGTTGGGAGCCAAGAGCCTCTGCACACGTTCCGGATGAAAAAAAATGGATCCACTTTGCAGCAACTTACGACATCAACGAGAAAAACGAGCAACTCGTTGTTTACGTAAATGGTCAAAAAGCCGGGGTGAGTACACGTCCCGGAAAAACCGCTGCTACAGCGAATCCGGTTGAGATTGGTAAATGGGGTGGTGGTTCATACTTCGTGGGTATTATTGATGAAGCCGCTATTTTCAACACTGTTCTCAGTGAAGACGATCTAACAATCATCGTGGAACATGGATTAGCAAAAGCCCTTGGTGGGTTAGATGTTGAACCGATGCATAAATTGGCGGTGACATGGGGTGCGATTAAAGCAAATCGGTAATTCGGGTTAAAGCCGAACGGATATAAAAGATGTCTGTCCTACTAATTCAAGAGGCTTGGAAGTGAAGCGCAGATTACAGATTCAGTTCCTGCTGAAATCTTCCTTGCGATGGTGTCTTACAGCATGCTATAATGCAGACTTAAAGGAGGACTTGGCTATGAAATTGTCTATGATTCTCGTATGCGGAATTTTGATGTTCAGCTTTGCCGCGATGGTGTCTGCCGATGTATGGACAGACCCGTTTGATGGCAATGAACTCGTTGAAGAGTGGGAATTCCGTGACTACCGCGACGAAGTTACGACCTTAGAAGTCAAAGATGGCTTCCTACAGATGACCAATCCGAAGGGCGGTTGGGGGCACACCACGCCTGACAAACCGATGCTCGAGCGGGAAATTCCGAAAAGCGCGGCGAAAGACCTAATAGTGAGCGGCATTTTTTCCACGGAACCGGATACCCCTGCAGACTCCTGGATCGGTATTTTCCTTTACAGCGACGACGACTTGAACTACGCTTGTCTACTGTTTGGCGGCGAAGCCAATCAGCCACAAAAAACCTTGATCGGGAGCATGGTTCAAGGAGGTTGGCAAGACAAAGGACACTTCCAGACCGGCTTCGATGTCCCACTTCACCTCAAGATTGTCAAAGAGGACGATCTATTCTCTGGTTACTATCGTGAAAGCGAAAAAGATGAATGGACGCTCTCTGGAGACAAAACGTGGAATCACAAATTTGATGTAGAGCGCGTCGGTGTCGGTTTCATGAACAGTTGGGGGGGGCAAACGGTTACATTTATGGTCGATACACTCTCCATTGAAGGCGAGGGGATTGAACCCATGTCAGTTGACCCAGAAAGCAAGTTAACGACGACATGGGGCACTCTCAAAGCGAGTCAATAACCTTGGATGAAGTGTGTTTTCCTGTAGGAAGAGAAGGGAATCCGTCTGACACACCAGCAACCTTAAAACGGGGTGGTGAAAGCACTACCCCTATAGCACTTTTTAATCAAAACCGAATCGTTTAAAAGACAACTTTTAATCTGCCTACGGAATATAAAACCAAAGGATAAGGAGAAATACCACCGCCATGTCCATTCCCAAAATGTCCGTGAACAATCCAGTCTTAGCGAATTTGCTAATGATTATCATCATCGCATTCGGGTTGTATGCATGGATAAACCTACCGCGAGAACTCACCCCAGAAATCGCATTGCAGAGCGCGACTGTGACAACGTTATACCCAGGTGCCTCGCCGGAAGAGGTTGAAAAACTCGTCACCGCCCCTATTGAAGACGCTATTGAGGAAAGTGTCAGCAAAATCAATCTGCTGTTCTCTAACTCTTCGGAAGGCAGATCCGTTATCTCCGTCGATTTTGAAGAAATGAGTGACCGAGATTTCGACAAGGAACTTGAGAATCTCCGTACTGCTGTAGAGCAGGTGAACGAATTGCCAGCAGAGATTTTGGACAACCCGAAAGTTGAAGAATTGGATGTCTCCTCTGGTTTTCCGATGTTGACGATTGTTGTGGGCGGTACAATTTCGGAAACGCAGATGCGGGATATTGCCGAAAACCTTAAGGACGAAATCTTAGACATCAAAAACATTGCATCCGTCCGAATTGCAGGTCTGCGTGAGAGGGAAATCTGGATTGAAGTGGACCCAGATCGGTTAAAGGCGTATCAGATCCCCATTGCATCTATCATCAC
>JAPOOP010000372.1 GCA_026713385.1 Candidatus Poribacteria bacterium
ACGGTGGGCTGGCTGACGGAGTTTTTTCGGCAGATGCCCGGCACCCATCGCTCCAATCACTATTCGCACCCGATTGCTGCCCGTGGAAAAGAGGCAAAGGCGTTCGTGTCCGCCCATCTCCAACGCGAAGGTTACGAATCACCGTGGGATCATTCCCCGTGGGGCAAGACTTACGGCACGCATTCACCGATGTTCCGTGCCTACACGATGAACGCCAAACTCTTGATGATCGGTGTCGATTATGAAACCTCGACCTATATCCATCTCGTCGAGGTTATCCACTGGAACAAACGCCTCGCGGATGATCCACAAGCAGAATATATCCGTCTGAAACGTCCAGAACTCGGCGAATATTGGGAGCGTCTCGGTCAGTTAAGAACAGGGAAGGTGGGGGATTCCATGTGTCGGTTGTTTCATATTAAGACGTATGTGGATACCCTCTTGGCAGAGGTAGAGCGCAATCCTGAACCGTATGTCGTATAAAGGTTGAGGGCACCATACTGGCGATGCCCTCTCTGGCTCGTTTAATTGCGGAGATAGGGCTTACTGCCAACCTGGTCCTCTCGGGGTAAACGACTTAGGCACTCTAAGATAGCCGCCTTTTATCGCCCCCCATCTCGTGGGTAATTTGCCTTCTGGCTCGACAGCATACACCCGATCCATTGCCATCTGAACTTCGTCTTGCGTCAGGGCAACGCTCCAGATAGCGACCTCATCGACGCGTCCAATGTAATGCTCGCGATCCCCTTCGCTATTGCGTCCAATTGAGACAGGCACATCGTTGGTATCAATTTTACCCTTGGCATCCCCGTCCACTTCTACTTCACCATTATAGTAAAGTACCATCTTGCTCCCATCATAGGTAGCTGCGAGATGCGTCCATTCCTTCGGGGGCAAGTTTGAAGTCGCGCCATCGCCGATCCGTTTTTCTGTCCCCTTATCAACAGAAATAATAAAACCTGTCTTCCCATTATTACCGCCAAATTCATAGAACCCATAGACCATCCACGGAGCGGTATCGCCTGCCCACGTTTTCACAATAATACGGAACCACTCGGCTGTGAACTCGGTCGGATATACCCAACACATCAAAGTAATTTCATCGGTGATATCCAAAGAATCGGAATCTGGTACTTCAATCCAACCGCCGGCTTCACCACTCAGCTCGACTGCTTGACCAATTTTGCCCTTTACGCGTTTGCCTTTGTGAATCGTCCCATCATTTCCATGTTCGGACTTATCTTTGGCTGTGTCACCTTTCGCTTCGTCGAAGGAGAGATAGAGTGCCAACTCGTCTTCTCGGACAGCGTCGCCAATCGTGCTGAACGCGATAACACACCCCAGTGACAAAAGAAACATGGCTAAAACCTTCATGAGTTTACCTCCTGTTACAGTGTAACTTACTATGAACGTCCAGATAGCCTCTGCATAATACAGTTCCGTTTAGGTAACACACTCACTTTAGCACCGTTTCTATATTTAGTCAAATTTTAACTGCAACCCGGTGTGTAAAATTCTTGACATTAAGCCCCGCGAGTCGGGAATCGGAGTTGCCTCCTACAAGAAAGACCCGGTAGGTACGGTTTCTAACCGCATCGGATATGCCAAAACGCCATAAATTTTCTGGAGCGAAAAAACTCTCGGAGAAATTCTCCCCAATATTGAATAGGAAACTGAAGATGATAACGGGCATCATGATACGCCAAAAGAGTGCAAAGTTTTCCCGATAGCATCCGAATATCGTTGAAATAAGTCCCAGTTGCTGTGGTTCATCAGCGGTGTTTGTGTTCTCCACTACTTCTGTCATTCTTCTATTCTCCTTGGTGCGTTGCCATCATCTCAATGTCAAATCCCTCTTTCCGAATACGCTGATTAAAATAGAGGAGTGTGCCACCGATAACCCAGATCGGCATTACGAAGGTATCAGCACCTAAACAAATAATATACATCAGACCGTTGGAGAAACTCAATCCACGTCGTGTCACTGGAACACCCCACACACCCATTAGAAGCATATCTATAAACTCTTCACTCGCAAAGTCAAATCTCATAACGCTACTCGCTTGTGACGGATCCCTCCGTTCCGGCATCTCTATTTTCCGTCCCACCTTCAGTCGTCTCTGAGGTCTTAAGCATGTAGACCTCCTC
>JAPOOP010000733.1 GCA_026713385.1 Candidatus Poribacteria bacterium
CGAAGGTGTCTTGGC
This sequence comes from Candidatus Poribacteria bacterium, assembly GCA_026713385.1. Taxonomy (GTDB): domain Bacteria; phylum Poribacteria; class WGA-4E; order WGA-4E; family WGA-3G; genus WGA-3G. Next base: position 16 of record JAPOOP010000733.1, read on the forward strand.
TTCACAGAACGGTGAACACTGGCGCGTACTCACCGATGCAATGGGTGAGCGTCCCGTCATCGATAGATTCGCCGTCTATCATACCAACGTTTATGGTGCCGGTAATACCGGTGTCTATCGTTTGGATGACCGTGGAAGATGGTATCAGATTTCTCCAAGTGTTCCAGATGAAGTTGGTTCTCTCGTCGTCAGCAATCACAAACTTTACATTGCCACCCGACATGGCAGGATGTTTCATATCCCGCTTGAAGAACAGTGGTAGATTCGGTTTCCGAAACCCAAAATTTACTTTCTAATCACAAACCGAAGGAGACTCATGATGAAATTTATATGTATTGTTACTGTCCTTTTTCTTTTGCCCTTTTCCGGCTGGTCAGGTACATTTTTGGAAACCTTTGATGACAAAAAATTGGACGGATGGCAGGAGCTTGTCCAGTTAAGAGAGCCCCCCGGTTCTTGGGAAATCGTCAATGATGAACTCCACGCCGTAAGTCCTGATCCGGCTATGCGTTTACTCACAACAGGTGATGAGACATGGGAGGATTACACTATAGAATTTGATGTCAAGCCGCTAAAAAAACACGGTATCGGGGCTATCGTGATTGCCGCACGTGTTAACGGGACCTGGGTAGTTTCCTGTGAGATTGCCGATCCGGTAGAGCTGGTTGATGGTAGAGCCATCCCTGGAGAACGGATAAATTGCAGCTATGGCAATTTTCACGATGTAATATTTGTAGTCCTTCACGATGAACCCCATCCACTTTTAAGGTTGAATAAATGGGCATATCTAAAGTTAAGTGTCCAAGACAACATCGTTACCTTCTGGATTAATGAAAAGCAAATAATGGAGCCTACGGAATTTCTGGTACCCAAAGGTGTTCAACATGAAGAGGTCAATTTTGATAAATGGCCCGACTTTCTGACAGGTGGTGTAGGTTTCGGTCTCGCAAATTATACGGCGCGCTTTGATAACATTACTGTCACTGGTGATAGCATTCCAAATAGTGGTGCATTCTCCGTGACGCCCCGCGGAAAACTCACAACAACATGGGGCAACTTAAAACTGACTGCCCATCACTGATAGCTATCTTCTGTAGGAGCGATCTCCCCATCACGCCCTTCCCGGGGTTACAACTCTCCGCTGTAGGAGGGTTTCCAACCGCGATTCCACTCACTTGGATTATGTACCTGCCGCCTTTTTGAGGCTGACAGCCGACTGCTGACTACCGATGCTATTCTATTTTCGTTTTTCCTGCAAAAAATGTGTAGATGTGGTAAAATAGAGATAGATTGTGAGCCCAATACGACACAAAGGACGTTCTAAAACCACACCGTAAACACTGAAACCATGAAGATCACTGACGTTAAAACTTACAACCTACGCTATCCGCTCATTGAACCCTTCGCAAATTCGCGCGGTTGGACGAACACGCGAACTGCGGTTGTTGTCGAAATTTGCACAGATGTTGGCATTACCGGTTGGGGTGAAGGCGTGAGCGTTCCGTCCGCCTCAGCCGTTGAAGCACATCTGATTGGACAATCACCTTTTGACACGGAACGGATTTGGGAGGCGATGCGTGGCGACATCGGCGCGCTCAGCGGGATTGACATCGCACTCTGGGACATCATGGGTAAAGCGTTGGACATGCCCATCTATCAGCTCCTCGGTGGCGCGTTCCGATTGAAAATTCCGGCTTACGCCAGCGGACTTTTCAAGAAAGACAAACCCGATATAACCCAAGCGTTGATGGACGAGGCAAAAGGATACGTCGATGCGGGGTTCCCCGCTGTCAAGATGAAAATTGGTTTCGGCGAGGCTTACGATGTGAAGAACGTCGCTGCGGTCCGGCGCGCCATTGGGGACGATACCCTCTTCGCCGTTGACGCAAATTGTGGCTACGATGTCGGGACTGCGATTGATGTCGGACAGAAACTTCTGGACTCCGATCTCTTCTGGTATGAGGAACCGATTACGAGTGACGATGTAACTGGTTATCGGGAGATCCGACACGCATTGAAGGTGAGAATCGCTGGTGGCGAGATGCTCAAGGGACGTTGGGCGTTTCGAGACCTGCTACAGAAACGCGGGTTGGATATTGTGCAACCCGATCTGAGCATCGCAGGTGGGTTCACAGAGTGCCGGAAAATCGCCGCTATGGCGAGTGCGAACTACGTTCGGGTGCTGCCTCACATGTGGGGTGGTAGTATCCGCCTCGCTGCGACGTTGCACTGGCAAGCCACGCTCCCGGATGCACCACAAGCACTCAATCCGATTCCTTCACTCTTGGAGTTTGATATGACCGAAAACCGTCTCCGAACAGCATTAGCACAGCAACCGATAAATGCCGTTGACGGATACGTTGACGTTCCACAGGCACCCGGATTGGGCATTGACATCGATCGTGACGTGTTAGAACAGTATGTGTGAGGACACTCCACCTTTGCTGGCGAGGTGTTTTTGCTTGGGGTTTTTGATAGGGCGTTTCTGCGGATTTCTGCGGATTTCCCTCCTAACCTCACCCTTTTACATGTATTCGTAATTATGGCTTTACTATAACCTAAGCTGCGACTTTGTAGCATAACCTATTAGGTTGTGCATATTATGACAGACTCACAGTCTACGCTATAAAACGCCTGCGATTCATGAACCATTTTCAATCAAAAAGGTCGCTGTCTACCTAAAATCTTGTAAGTAGCAACTTGAGTTACTATAACTGACAACTGACAACCGAAGACTGATGACTGTTAAAAAACGTATC
>JAPOOP010000691.1 GCA_026713385.1 Candidatus Poribacteria bacterium
AACCCACCGTATAACAAAGACCGGGCGTTACAACTCTATACAGACGACGCGACGATGGCGGGACTCGTAGCAGAGGATACAGTTCGCTACAGGCAGGCACTTGAAGCGACCGGCGACGTGTTTGGCGGAATCGAACCCGTTCAGCGATTCCACGAGGCGTTTCAAAGACCTGTTGATGCGGCGCATGCCGCTGCCGCCGTTGGGTTGGAGACCGAAGCGTTTCTGAAAAGGATGCGTGCCTCCGCGAATTTGAAAAATTTAGGGGTGTTAGTCTTAGAGAATGGCACGATGAAAAGAGATACATGGACATCAAGGTTTAGTGAAATCGTGTTTGCATTGGATTTCCCTGATGTGGCTATTTCCGTTGACCAGCAGACGGAACGCATCCCTGGGGCATCTGTCTACATCCCCGACCCGAATTTGCGTGCGTTCATTGAAGAAAATCTCGGAAAAACACCAAACACCCCAATTACAGTGGAAGATATGACGAGGTTACATCGGATTTCTCCTGAAGAAAAGGGCATCAGCGATTTGACAGGACTTGAGTTCGCAACAAATTTGGAATGGTTAAAAATTGAGGGAAACCAAATATCTGACTTATCTCCACTGGCGGGATTAATGAAACTGGATCTTTTGGATATCAGTGGCAATGAAATAACGGACTTATCGCCGCTGACAGGATTAAAAAATCTTAGACATGTAAAGGTGAGCCATAACAACATATCCGATCTCTCACCTTTGGCGAAATTGCCAAGCCTGAACAGGTTTGATTCTTGGGGCAACCCTTTGTCCGACCTGTCGCCACTCGTAGATCTCGAGATCATAGATATTTGTGGTGGGGATCTTGATATATCAACCCTGGAGGGTGCAAAAAATTTGAAAGAACTGTATCTTCTGGGAGGCGGGATATCGGATGTTTCACCCGTGGCGAAATTAACCGGGTTAACACGCTTAAGTGTTGCAGGCAATCCCTTATCGGATATATCGCCCTTAGCTGAGTTGACCGGTTTGAAGTGGCTGGAGCTTTCAGAAAACAGAATAGTGGATGTATCGCCCGTTACAAAGTTAAAGAACTTAACATGGCTGCACGTTGGCGGAAATATGATATCCGACCTTTCGCCTTTAGATGGATTCAGCGAGGATGTAACGATCATTAAGCACACCAATCCAGGTTTTCCGCAAGGCGGTCCCAAAATAGAGGGTCCCTGGTTATGGGTGTTGGTGCCAGAAGCAGATGTTAGAAGTGCTGTTGTGGGGAAGCTGGAGCACCCTACAGATGATCTTCTCGCAAATTTAGATGTTCTCGCAGAAGCGAGTGGTGGCAAGGTAACAGAACTGAAGGTTTCAACCAATGGCGCAACCGAAGGGAATCCTGTTGGAAATAATGTCTGGTATTCCGACAAAATACCGACTACAGGGCGGAATAACATTGCGGAGGTGTTAACAGAGGAGGTGTTAGCAGGTCCTTTTGTGCCCGGTGTTATTTATGGATGTATCGTCCTGTATTCACCGCGGCAACAAGAGGTAACGCTGTTTGCGGGTAATGACGGTGGCGGTAAAGCGTGGCTCAACGGTGCTTTGGTTCATGAGAAACTTAGCGGGGCACGTGGTGCGGATTACCAACATTTCGTTCCTGTTACGCTCAAAGAGGGCGTAAATGTCTTGTTAGTTGCAACACGAACGGGGGGTAACGGTTTTTGGGGGTTTAACCCTGAAGCAGAGTATATCGTGTTAAACCCGCGTGTCGGATACGCTTTTTCCCAACCTATCATCGATACCGGCGATACCTTCACGCTTGAAATTCGGGCAGAAGATATCTACAATTTGGCGGGATGGCAATTTGATATGGCTTATGACCCCACTGTGCTTGAAGCCGTTGAAGTCAACGAAGGCGATTTCCTGAAAACAGGCGGCGAAGCGACCTTCTTCCAGAGAGGAACGATTGATAATCGGTTGGGTAAGATTAAAGGTCTGAGTGCAGCGCGACTCGGCGAAGACGGCGTCAGTGGCACTGGCACGCTGTTGTCGGTAACATTTACGGCAAAAGCACCTGGACAAACGCAATTGAGACTCGATAACTTTCAACTCGCTTCTATCACCGGTAAACCCATCGATGCAGGACCGCAGGAGGTCGTCATTACTGTAAAGGGAGAACAGACTACCGGGGATGTGAACCGGGATGGTCAGGTAAGCATTCTGGATATGGTGCTTGTGGCTCGCTACCTTGGAAAAACCGTCCCCGCCAACTCCGATGTTGACCTAAATGGCGACGGAATTGTTAACATCTTGGACCTCATTCTTGTTTCCCAGAATATGGGTGAATCAAACGGCTTAGCTGCCCCTTCAATGCTATCTGTGGACGATATACACGGATTGGATCCTACGATAATACAGGCGTGGATAGAGCAGGCACAACTTGAAGATGACGGTTCTGTTGTTTTCCAACAGGGCATTGCGAACCTTCAACGCCTCTTAGCATCGCTGATTCCAGAAGAAACAACATTGCTGCCGAACTATCCGAACCCGTTCAACCCAGAAACGTGGATACCGTATCACTTGGCAAATTCCAGTGAGGTGACAATCACTATCTATGATATGCGGGGGACCATCGTCCGCCAACTGAATCTCGGATACCAGTATGAAGGCTATTATACGAGTCAGAGTCGTGCCGCCTATTGGGATGGCAGAAACGCTGTCGGCGAACGCGTCGCCAGTGGTGTCTATTTCTACCAACTCCAGGCGGAGGGGCTATCGTATTCGCGGCGGATGGTTATCGTAAAATAGTATCAAATGACCTTATGATAGCTGAGATGCTGATGTTTATTAGCTTCCCAGTCATCCGTCGTTGATGAGTAGGTTGAGCTGAGTCAGCAGTCAAAGGAGATAAAGTTATGAGAAATTTCTGGGGTAAATGTGTCTATATCGTGATACTGCAGTTTGTTTTAGTCGCCGCTGGGTTGGCGAACACTTTGACGCTGGGAGAACACGGCGAAGTTTTCGCAGAGACGGATCGGTATCAGGTACGGTTTAGAAATGGTAGCGTCATACACGTGCATAACAAACTCACGCAAGAAACTTATACAGTTTCAGGAAGGCGAGATGCAGAACTTTCAGGGATGCGCGGGGCCCAGTTCGATAAGTCAGAACTAGACGGTGAAGATTACGTGGCACCTGAGTGGGAAATAGGCCGTGCTGATTCCTTGAAAGTTGAAAAGATTTCACCCTTAGCAGTGAAATTGACGGCTCAGTGGAATCAGAGGACACTTCTTATGTGGGTGGTCATTGATGTGCTCACTGGAGATCTAATAATTAGACAGGAGGGTTTTTCTGAGCAAACAGGGATTTCCACTATCGGATGGGGGATCGGAAATTTAGATTATAATCAAGTATCTCCGATTGTGCCAGGGCGCGGCGGAAAAATAATGAATGAACAACACACAGCGGATTTGTATTGGACGTATCCGAGCCGATGGTGGCAAGCCCCTCTTGCTGTCGTGCAAGGAACGTTGGGGGGATGTTTTGTGATGAGTGAGGATGAAACAAATCAATTTAAAGCACTCGGTCAGTGGCAAGAGAGAAAAAAGCCAAATTTCTTCGTTATTGCTTTTGACACGCACAACTTTTTCCCTTTTGAAGATCATCAACATATTACTTCCGCAATTTGGAGGTTTAATACATATAGCGGCGATTGGCAGGTCCCTGCGGAAAGGTATCGTCAAGGGATGATGGAACGAAATGAATCGCGTCTCGCTCGTAAGCCTACGTGGGTCAAAGACATTCAACTCGTTGTTGCGTACTGTTCACTGAATCGTAACTACATTAGAATGTTAGATTTCTTAGCACAACAGATTAACCCGAAAAATGTATTAATTAGTTGTCGCAGCGGTTGGAAACATGAACACTTCGGGTCGTTTGCTTCTGAGGCAAAGGCTCGCGGGTTTAGGCTATCGGTCTATGAAGGTTTTCAGTTTGTTGCTCCAGACCACCCGCGTTACGCTGAGTGGGAACCCTATTTCTATCGATCGGTAACTGGAGAACTACAAGGATGGGACGGGAGGGATGGATTCACCGCTTACATAAATCCTGCAGCTTCATCTTACAGGAAATCTCATGTGCAAACATTGAAAAATGTGCAAGAGACATATAACATTGATGTCATGCCGCTTGATGTTAATCACTTTATCGGAAATCACGCGCCTATTGATGGATTAACGCCTATTCAAGGAAATATGCTTTTACATGAAGAACTTATTGAAGCGATGCCAGATACTGTTTTTGCTGGCGAATTTATTCACGCGGTGACATCTCCGTATGTCGCTTTTTATGGGCGCGGGGCCCATACGGGTTACGCGGATCCACACCCGATAAGTGATTTCTTATTTTCTCAATGGTCGCTTGCTACTGGACATAACCTCAATTATTTGAGAAGAGAAGGCGAACATCACATCATGAATGAATTTATTCAAGTATATAAACAATCGGATGTAATTCCGACAATCCGGTATCACCACGAAGGACACTTCTACGTACAACACGCGATTTCTATAGTGCATCGCACCAATTCAAATGCCGAATTTTGGGAAGAATTAGAAAAAATGGAGAGTAGCCCTTATCGTGAGGATCTCAACTTTGATGGCGTTGTGAACATTTTGGATATAGTGATCATTGCTAACACTTTTGGCAATCCTAACGGACCCGATCTGAACGCTGATGGCGTTGTGAACATCTTAGATATGGTGATCGTTGCCAACGC
>JAPOOP010000556.1 GCA_026713385.1 Candidatus Poribacteria bacterium
CCTCCTCGTTTCAGGCGATATCTTTGATACAGCCCTCCCTTCATCAGACTCGACGAACCTCTATTACCGATTCCTCTACCGCCTTTTCGATGAAACCGATGCATACACCGTGATTACGGCTGGCAATCACGATTCACCCCGGCACTTGGAAGCACCACGAGAGTTCCTTGAGATGGGCAGAATTTACGTTGTCGGACTTACGGATGAACCCGCCAAATGTGTCTTCACTCTCCCGCGTAACAATCCACGGGTTGCTGTTGCTGCTGTCCCATTCCTCTCAGAAAGCGACCTCCGACACCTTTCGTATGAGACGGAGGCAGAGCGAAGTGAACGTTATCGTGAACGGTTCAAAGTGTTCTATGCCGATTGTGTTGCTGCCATGCCAGCGGATCTCCCCAAAATTTTAATGGGACATCTCTTCGTTCAAGGTGGAAAAATAAGTAATTCCGAGCGGAATGTCCAGATTGGCGGTGCGACCGCTACACATGCTGGCGATTTCCCTAAAGATGTCAGTTATGTTGCTCTCGGACATCTCCACAGACCCCAAACAATCAGTGGCGCTGATTATCCAATCCGGTATTCAGGATCGCCGATTCCCTTGAAATTCAATGAGACTGGTTATTCCAAGAGGGTGTATCTATTGGAATTATCTGATGACGGAAGGCTGGTGCGAGATGAGGCAATCGAAATTCCTGTCTTTAAGGAATTGTGTACTGTCGAAGGTGATGAGGATTTCATCCTTTGGGAAGCACGGACAGGGACGTGGAATAGCAAATACATCCAAGTGAAACTCAAATTAAACCAACCAACGGTTGGCATCGGGGATAAAATTCGTCAAGCCTTCAGCGAACGGAGCGGCGAGGTGTTGAGCGTTGAAGTTGAACTGCCAGAGGCAACACAAGGACCAGTAATTTCTGTTGAGGAAATGGAACGTCCCGAAAAAATATTTGAGCAATTTCACAAGACAAAATTCGATGGTGAACTTCCCGATGAAACCTTAGCACAGACATTCAGTGAACTGGTAGAGATGGTTTCAGACAGTAGTCAGTGAAGAGGTTTTCGCTTGCAATAGCCTCAAAACCCATAGCCTGCAACAACGGCGCAGGGTGTTTTTGATAGGGTATTTCTGCGTATTGCTTGGGTGTTTCTTCGGATTTCAGAAAGGCACGTAAAAGTTGAAGCATCCGAAGTTTAACCGCAAGGAAAAATTAAAAATATGAAGATATGTAAATTGAAACTTAAAAATCTGAATAGTTTTCGTGAAGAGGTTGAGCTCAATTTTGAAAATCCGCCACTGGATGAGGCATCCCTTGTCGCGATCACCGGTCCAACTGGTTCTGGGAAGACGACGTTGTTGGATGCGCTTTGCGTTGCACTCTACGGGAAAACCCCGCGCTTGAGTGGACAAGGCAGCCAAAATCCAAACCACCTTATTAGTCATGGTGAAAAAGAGGGATTCGCTGAAGTAATTTTCACAGCAAACGGCATCCGATATCTCGGAACTTGGTCGGCTAAGCAGAAAGGTTCTCCAAAGGTCGCGTTGTTTTATGCGGATGATGACAAGTTAATCACGGATAAACTATCGACACGCGGCAAATCTCTGGGGTCCAGCCAAAAAACAGTCAGTGAAGAGGTAGAGGCTGTTTTAGGGCTTGATTTTGATGCCTTCAGACGGTCGGTGATGTTGGCACAAGGCGAATTCGCGGCGTTCTTGAAAGCGAGCGATGAGGAGAGACGGACGATTTTAGAGGCGACTGCAGGAATCGGTATCTACGATGAACTGAAAAAAGCCTTAAATGATAAGGTGGGTGCGGTTGAGGCAGCGACTGCAGATGTCCTTGACAAATTGAACAAAATCCCCGAAGTTTCGCATGAGCAACTCTCGGAAGCCGAGACAGTATTTGATAGGTTGCAAGCGGATACCGAGACGTTAGACGCACAAAGCCAGCAAATTCAGACGGAGAAGCATGCCGAAGTGGAGCGCAAAGAGGACTATGAGAAACTCCAGTCTTCAGAAGAACGCCAAGAAGAACTCACGAATCAACAACCCGAAATTGAGATCCTCCAAGCAGAATTGGAAAATGCTCAACGTGCTGAACGTCTTCGTCCTGAAAAGCAGGCGTATGATACTGCAAAATCGGAACTTGAAGAGGCAGAGAAGGTGCTTCGTGTAGCAACGTCTGAGAAAACCGGGGCAGAGACACAGGTTAAAACCAATCAAACTGTTTATGACGAAAAGAAGATAGCCTATCAAACTATCGCTAGTGAACGCGACCAGAAAACACCAATTTACACCGCTGCGAAGTTAGATGTAAGTCAAGCGAAGAATCGGTTTGTGGAGGCAGAAAAACGGGAACCAAGTTTAGCGAATTTGAGCGATCAGATTGCCGCAATAGATGACCAATTATCCAACAGACAGACGAAACAAACCGAGTTGCAAGGACAGATTGATGACGCACAGCGTTTTTTGGAAGATAATCCGCTTCCGTCGGATCGGCAGCCACGTCTTAACCGAGTAAATGTTCTTCTGGCGGAACTCACTTCACACGAAAAGCAGTTGGAAACGGAGTTGACGAACAAAGCGAATGCTGAAAAGAAAGTATCGTCGTTAAGAAAGGAAATTGAAAAATTATCTAAAACTCAGGAAAAACGTCTCTCTGAAAAAGCAGCCGCAGAGGCGACGTTAGCAGAGGCCGATACGCAATTGAAGGATTTACTGGCAACTGGGACCTCTGAGGAATGGACTGCTCGAAGACAGCAGGCATCTAAGGCACAACCGATCGCACAAGAATATGAGGCAACACAAGACGACTTGACAAATGCCGAAAACCAACTGAACGACTTAAATGAGACTGTAGGGACACTGGTGGCTGAACTTGAACAACTCGAAACCGATTTAGCAAGCCAAACCGAAGTGTACCAGCAAGCTGCTGAAGTCGTTCAACGTTGCGAAAAAGAAAAAGAAGATGTGAGATGGGCCGACCCGATTAATCAACTTCGGCAACGTCTTCAACCCGGAGAACCGTGCTCGGTGTGTGGTGCTACAGACCATCCGTGTGCCGATGTCGTCGAACCTGAAAGTGAGGAACGGATCCAACGTGCTGAAGAGTCGTTAGTTGCTGCGAAAACCGAGGCAGATGCAGCACAATCAGAACTACAATCCTTAAATACAAAGCAAATTCAGACTGAACAGGACAAACGCAATACCGCCAGCCAAATTGAAGCATCTACAGCAGAGATAGAGACGCTGCATAACGAGGCAACCGAGCTTCTCACTAAATGGCATGCAATCTATCCAGATACTGATGTTTCGTCGGCGTGGGTATCCGAACAATTTGACATTGCGGATACAGCTATCACAGATATTGCAGAAGCCAAACAAACGCACACACAAGCAGACAATTCGCTTCAGATAATATCTCAGCAACTCAAAACTTGTGAGAACGACATCAAAAGCGAGACGAAAACCTTGAGTGAAACCGAAACGCAGCTCGAAGGTCTGAACAATACGATTGCGGATTTGCAAGCGGATATTAAGGCTACAGAGAAAAGTTTCTGGGAATCTATGCCTGATAGCTTTCACGGCATTACACCTGCTGCAGCTGTAAAGCAGTTTGATGATAAGATTGAGGAAGTTGGAAAGCGTGAAGCCGAGCGCGACAGCACACAGACTCAGCTTCAAGTGCTTAACGTCAATATTCAGGCAGACCAAAGTAAACTTCAGGATCTGAAAGATGACCGCGAAAAATTGAAAGCTGAAATAGATGGGTATCGGGACGAGGGACAAGCGTTTCTGAACACTGTTCGCGAGAAAACTGACGGATTGGAAACGGAAGACGAGATTAACGCCGCTATTGATAAATTAGAATCGGAACTGCAGACGAAAGAAACTGCGCGTGATACAGCTAATCAGCGGTTGCAAGATAGTCGAAACCTGTTAACCGAAAAGCAGACTGCCCATGAAATGTGCGAAGACCGACATACGGAATGCAATGAAAAACTTGAAAAAGCATGCCAGACTTACTTTGATAAGTTAGAAAACGCAGGATTTGAATCCCCAGAAGCGCACAATGACGCTTTCCGAGACGAGGCACAGATGCAAGAACTCACCAATCAAATTGATGCTCATGAGGATGAAAAGCAGCAGCTTGAGGTAGAGATTACCAAATTGCGAACCCAGTTTAAGGAAACGCCGTTCGATCCGCAGGCATTGGGTCGGATTGAAGCCCAAGTAGGAGAAATTGGAGAGCGACTCCAAGCAGCACAGCAGGAGGTTGGAGCACAACAGCAGAGAATTGATGGTTTGAAGGATGCCCTTGAAAAACGTGAGGCTCTCGGTGATGAAATCGCTGCGGCTGAAGCAGAATTGATGCGTTGGAAAAGGTTGCGGGAAACGATTCCTGCCAATGACTTACGCGATTTTGCCCTGGAGATTATGTTCAAGCAGATGAGCCGGTTAGCCAATGTACAATTGAGTTATCTTACCTCGGAGCGGTACCAACTTAAAGTTGAGGGGATCGGCGACCTGACTGTTGTAGATCGATGGAATGCCAACGAGGAACGTCCGGTTGAAACACTCTCTGGCGGGGAATCTTTCCTGACGAGTCTCGCTTTGGCTCTCGCGCTTGCGGATCTGAGTCGTGGACGAGCACAACTCAATTCGTTGTTTCTTGACGAGGGGTTCGGTACACTTGATACCGAAACGCTTGACACTGCTATCGCCGCACTGGAGGGACTCCGTATGCAAGGACGAAGCATCTTCCTCATCAGCCACATTCAGGAGTTAACAAGACGTTTACCCGTCAAGATCAATGTAAGGAAGCAGGGGAACGGCAGTTCATCTATTGAAATTCGAGGCTAACAAAATATCAAACGAAACCATAACGCAAATATGCTACTGTTTTTTGATGTTCCTAAACCACAAGCCTGCAACAACCGCGCAGGTGACTCGAACACACAAACCGTTGAGAGAAGCAATCGGTGCTTATCCGTAAAGTATTAGAAAGCAGATTTAACGAGACCGTAGCCTGTAAGCGAAGCGGAAGGCGGATCTACGTCGATTAACGTTATTTATCCAATTAACCTGACCGAACCGCAAGGAAAAATTAAAAAATAAAGTATTAGAAAGTATCTTTAACGAAACTGTAGCCTGAAGCGAAGCGGAAGGCGGATCTACGTCGATTAACGTTATTTATCCAATTAACCTGACCGAACCGCAAGGAAAAATTAAAAAATAAAGTATTAGAAAGTATCTTTAACGAGACCGTAGCCTGTAAGCGAAGCGGAAGGCGAATTTACGTCGATTAACGTTATTTATCCAATTAACCTGACCGAACCGCAAGGAAAAATTAAAAAATGAAATTTGGTTTTATGTCGTCTGTGTGTCCACCCCTAACGCTGGCGGAACTCATTGACAAAGCGAAACACTACAATTACGAACACTTAGAACTCCGCGTGGAATGGGATCATGGACACGGCGTGGAGTTGGATTCGACACCGCAGGAACTTCAGGATGCACGCCACCGCTTTGCCGATAGTGGTATTGAACTCTCTTGTATTGCGACTGGGGTGAGATTCATAGATCCTGACGCACAAAAGCGTGCCGAACAGGTGGATTTACTCAAGCGATATATTGACTTGTCCGAAACGATGGGCGCGAAGAATATTCGGATTTTCGGGGATCGGGTACCGGAAACGCCCGTTGAGGTGTCACAGACTCTGGATTGGGAAGCGGAAGGCATTCGGGCTTGCGACAGTTTGGCTGGCGATGCAGGGGTTGCACTCTGTTTAGAGACACACGGCAACCTCATCGCGAGTTACGTAACCGAGACTTTACACCGGGCTGGGGCGCAGAACACCTTTGCGAATTGGCACGCTGCGCATCATGTGCGACATGGCGAACCCGTCAATGTTGCGTATGTGCATCTACGAGGCAAGGTACGGCATGCGCATGTCAACTTCGGAGACAGTGGACCCTTACCAGACACGGAAAAAGATTCGCTTATGCTTCTCGCACAGGATGGATATGACGGATTCGTCTCTATTGAGGTCATCAATCCGCCGGATTCAGATGCAGTGCTACAACGGCATATAGAACTCTATAACGCTTTGTCCTAACCGAACCGCAAGGCAAATTGAAAAGCCTGCAACACCGGCGCAGGGTTTTTGCTTGGGCGTTTCTTCAGATATACGTAAACGAACGTGAAAATTCTAACCACACTCATCGAACCGCAAGGTATAATTAGAAATTAAAAATAGAGGGTTGCTGTTAGATTTCGTCTGCCACCGCTGTTTCGGAATTCGCACAGATATATACCCTGCCATATGCCTAAGTTAGGACGGTGGTTGGTGATCGGAACGGAGACGGTAAAACCAACAAGGGACGCTTTGATATGTGCTGGCATATCGTCATCACCTTCTATTGTGTGTTTA
>JAPOOP010000693.1 GCA_026713385.1 Candidatus Poribacteria bacterium
GATTCACCTCAAAAAGAGTTTGGTTTTAAGGTGAAGTATAGCAGAAGTCGCGTGATATTTCACGCGACTTCTGCTTATGTCAAGATATTAACATCTGTGAAAAAATAAAACAAAAAAACTAAAACTGAACCCCTCTGGTGAGTGAATAGGAGCATTTATGGTGAACTGTAAGAATAAATAGGTATTACAGGAAACAGCGGATGAAAATACATCCCCCTCACCGCTGGCGAGGTTTCTGCAGGAAACACCCTATCAAAAACACCTCGGCCCTTCACAATGTACTTTAAACAACTTAAATCAATTAAAAATTCTAAATTAAACACCAATTAGAGTATCAAGCGTTTTGCCGAGAAAGGGAACTTTGTAACTGTGTTATTTAACGGGATGTGTATTTAACAATTCCAATCTTTTAGGCATAGACGTATTGATAATGGCGGCGCGTATAGGAGGTTCTTGTAGAACTTACGCATTTTTTCACATTTTGCACATGAGGAGGAAAAAAGTTGGAATACCCAGCACATGTATATCTCGCAATGGTCTTGGCAGTCTTTATTGGATTTCTCGGATGCAGTGATACGGATACAGAAGAACCTATACTGGTTCCCGAAGTTCCACCGGAGGAAGTCGCAGGGGCAGACGACCCGTTAGAAGCATTAAAAGCACGGGAAGTAGCCTCCAGGGAACATCTCAATAAATACATCGAACTCAAAGAGACCGATCCTGATGCCGCTTTTGAAGCACTGAAAACCGCCTCATCCGTCCTATATGATAACCACCCGAAGTCGGACGAGTATGCAAAACTCCTCTTTGATAGGGATACCGCGGGTGTAGCGACACTGCCGCAGATACTCGCTATGGAGGAGATCCTGCTTGAGATCGCTATAGACAACCGCTATGGTCAAGAGCTGATTCAACACCTGAAAGAAGCGATACAAGAGACAAAAGAACAGATCGAAGAACTGAAAAGGGACGGGATAGACCCTGACGAATTCACTCAACCGTTTACTTTCGATCCAACGCAATGAGATTCCGCTTGTCTGGTGCGTCTTATCAATCCATTTTAAAGCGAGACGCAGCGAATTTCGACGAATGCTGAAAACGAAGTAACCATATTTCGGATTTAGTCTTCGTGAAAACACGATGTCCCGAAATGCCAATTTTTCCCTTGACGTGAAAGGTGGATAGGGTGTAATATATACGATGTGGCTTGTATACCAATATCACAAAATTTTGGGGTGATACACGTGTTAAGATATAGTCAACTCGCGCCTATCGCTATTCTCCTCTGCTTGATGCTATCCGGTTGTGCTATAATATCGCGAGATACTACGCGGACCGAAGGTTACAACCGATTCGCAATCAGGGCAGCGCAGGCGCAGCTCTGGAATGAAGCTGTCTTCCGGTGGAAGCAGGTTATCAGTATCGATCCAGAGGACTCTAAAGCACATAACAACCTCGGTGTAGCTTATGAGGCACTCGGAGACATGGAGGAGGCTATCGCCTCTTACCAGCGCGCGGCGGAATTAGAACCAAATAATAAATACTACAGACTCAACTATCGGCGGTGCCGTATACACCTTCGGCGAAGTGGTGGGGACGCTGAAGATGCCCCGCAGTTAGAAGAACCGCCATCTACGGAATGAGGGACATAGGATGCAGATAGCCAAAAAAATAGGAATCCTCTTGGGAGTTTTGACGTTTTGCGGGTGTAGTAGTGCTGTGACGCGTGTCTCTATTCCGGTGAAGGTTCAATCTGAAATCGACATCACCCGCTATTCCAACTTTGCCGTTTTACCATTTGTCAGCGAAAAACAGATAGAGCGGAACGAAAAACTACCTCCAGAGGTCGGTGGGGAGATCGCCTCGATACTTCGGAGGGGTTTAGCACGCCAAAAACATTTTGAGGTCGTCAACACCCAAGAAACCTCGAGGCTGCTCACTGGGGAAACTGTGGAAGAAGATTGGCTTTCTGATATGAAGCACTTGAGTCAGCTCGGTGAGTACTTTGAAGTAAAAGCCGTTATCATTGGAAGTTTCCGATTTTATTCCGATAGCCGTCCAAGACGCTATTATGGAGAACGCTACTCCGTGCAACGGCAACGCTATGTCTTAGATTATCAGGATTACATGCAGAAAACCTATCTGCTCTCGCTCCGTGTAATGATCATTGATGTTGAAACCGAACAGGTCGTCTGGGATGAGTCTTACCGAAGGAGCACTGCTGAAGCGCATACCATCGGGTCGTTCATTTTCTCACAGGTTGGACCGCAAGCGAATACTATCAGGGAACTCGGTAGACGTGCCGTGTCAGAATTTACACGCCAAATCTCTCCGCATTATGAGAGCGAAGATAGATATTTAGTTAATTAGCAATCGGCGATCGGCGGTCAGCGGTCAGAAAAGAGAATCTTCTGGCAGGTGAAAACGATAGCAATCGTCCGATCTACCGAAAGCCAACGGCTGACAGCCAATGGTTAAAGAAAAGGTAAGTGATGTGAAGGACAGTAGAAACAGAACTTCATTGATAGAATTGGAAGACAGCAAGAAGGTAATGGAAGGTTGCAAGGGTGGAAGGTTGGAGTGCACCCATCCTTCCATTCTTCCATTCTTCCAACCAAGTTTTTCCACGTGGGTAGGCGGGTATGTCCTGTCGCTACTTGTTGTCCTCAGTTTGTTATCGCCTGGTGTGGCGTGGTCGCAAAGTTTTGGGAAAAACAAGATTACCGGACAACGTTTCGATTGGCACATTCACCGGACAGAGCATTTTGATATCCACTATTATCCAAGTGAAGCAAAGCTCGTACCTATTATGGCGGCTATCGCCGAGGAAGCTTACGAGCAGCACAGCGAAGATTTTGAACATGAATTGCAAGACAGAACACCGCTCATCCTTTACAAATCCCATAAGGACTTTCAGGAAACCAACATAATTCTCCAAGAACTTCACGAAGGTATTGGAGGCTTCGCGGAACTCTTTAAACACCGTATTGTTATACCGTTCACTGGGTCCTTGGAAGCGTTTCGAGAGGTGATTTTTCACGAGCTCATTCATATTTTCCAATACGATATTATCTATCAGAAACCGCATGCCCGCATCTATAGTGGTGAGTTCCTTTATTCTCCGCCAATCTGGTTTATAGAGGGGATGGCAGACTATTTTGCCGAGGACAATGATGCGATTGGGGAGATGGTGGTCCGCGATGCCAGCATGAATAACAACATTGTGCCACTACCGCAACTTCACAATTTTAACAGACTCAGTTCACCTTTCGTTGGATATAAGTTAGGGCAATTGGCGGTGGCGTATCTCACGGAAACTTATGGACGAGAAAAAATCGCAGAGATTTTACAGGGGTTGCGTCAGAGTCGCACGAAGGACATTGACAGTGTTTTCAAAGAAGTGCTCGGAGTAGAGCTCAAAGAATTTGACAAAGCGTGGCGGCAGACAGTCCGAAAACGCTACTGGCCCCTCATTGAGGACAGGGAATTGCCGGATCTGGTCTCGAAGAACCTTACTGAGGAATCTCGATACTCGCATAACATTAAACCTGCCTGGTCTCCGAGCGGCGATATTATCGCTTACGTCACAGGAAATGAAGGGTTTTTGGAAATTGTCCTCATGTCCGCAAAAACAGGTGAACGCATTGAGCGGATCACCAAGCGATTTTTTCGTGAGAAATACGAGGAGATCCGAACGGATTTCGGCGGGTTTGGTAGGAGCTTGGCGTGGGCACCTGACGGTGACAGGATCGCATTCATTGCCAAACATCACGATGCTAATTATCTCCTTGAAGTCAATATTGTGACTGAGGAGTTGACGCAGTATTTCGAGTTGGATTTTGATAACGTGACTTCGCCAGACTACGATGGCAGCGGTGAACGGATAATTTTTTCTGCCCTAAAAGAGGGTCAGACGGATCTCTATGTAATTGAATTGCTGACGGGTGAAGTGGACAGACTTACCTTCGATCCATTTAACGATACGCATCCATCATGGCATCCGATCACTGGCGAAATCATCTACACCTCCGAGCGAGGCACCAAAAATAGACTGGTCCTGATGAATCTCAGCCAAGGTACAGAACGCGTGATGACTGATGACACCTATAACGCTATCAGTCCAAGCTGGACACCAGATGGCGCATCAATTCTCTTCTGTTCGGATCGGCAGGGCATTTACGATATACATAAAATAGCAATCAGTAATCAGCAATCGGTTTCCGTCAGTCCCAAGACGCCTCTGTCAGAAGAAAATCTCCTTGCTGAGAGCCAAGAGCCGAGAGCCGAGAGCCAAGACGCTGAAAGCGATAGCATGGAACCTGTAGGTTCTCGACCAGTGGAAATTGAGTTGACGCGCCTTACCAATATGATGACAGGTTGTTTCAATCCGAGCTTGGCTCCGGATGGCAAACATCTCTTGTTTAGTGCCTACCAGAATGGAAAATATGATGTCTATATCATGGAGGTTGCCAAGGCGATTGAGAAAAAAATCGAGGTTTCAAGCGTGACGGAACCCGCTGTAATTTTAACGGAAGAAGAACAAGAAAATTATAGGATTGCCAAGCGGAAATACAGCACGAAATCCTCTTTTGCTTTAGATGCTATTTTCCCAGATTTCAGTTTCGGTGCGGATGGACTCCTGAGAAGTACAGTGCAAATCGTCGGCAGTGACATGTTAGGCAACCATCGTATCGGGGTTAGCGTGATGAACCAATCCAGTTACCTTACACCGGATTTTATCGCGCAATACGGTTTTTTGACACACCGAACTGATGTCGGGGCAATGATTTACAACTATCATGAATACCATATCTTGGGTGGTATACAGAGCAGACGCGGCATTCTACAACGGATTACCGGACTGGGCGCGTATGTCAATTACCCGTTTGACAGATACCGTCGACTTGACTTTGTGTTCTCAATGTACTCAAAACCGTTCTCGTTCAACTTCCAAACGCGCGAACCTTTGGATCCGTTCGACGATAGAGGCTTACTCACAACGGGTTCCATCGCATTTGTTGGAGATACGACGATGTGGCGGGAGTGGAACCCTTATACCGGTTCGCGGTACCGGATCGAACTTGAACAATCCTTCCCGGCACTCGGTAGTCAATTGTCGCTAACCAATGTTATTTTTGATGCACGACGCTATTTCGGTGTCGGCAGACGTTCTACCGTTGCGGCACGGTTATTACTCGGTGGTAGTTTCGGTGGTGATAGATCCTATTTTTATCTCGGTGGGATTGATACCCTACGTGGCTATAATTACGAAGAGTTGGTCGGGACACGTATCGGGCTTCTCAACCTCGAGGTGCGTATCCCCTTCATAGATGTGCTTCACTTTGGATGGCCCGTGCAATGGACGCTCGGCGGGATACGCGGAATTGCCTTTGCAGATTTGGGTGGAGCTTGGTCAGATTGGCAATATGGACCGAAGAATCCTTTCAAGATATTTGTTCGCGATAAGAACCGTCTTCGCCTTGATGATGTCAAAGCCTCAATCGGGGCTGGACTTCGCTTGCAACTTGGGTTGTTCTCGGTGGACTTCGCGGCAGCATGGCATACGGATCTGACGAGCGTTGAACCCGGTATGAAATACCATCTCGGACTCGGTCAAGCTTTTTAATAGTTGTTAGTTATCAGTTGTCAGCTAACATTACACCAAAATCGTAGCCTGCAACAACGGCGCAGGCGGATATGAGGAAGGCACGTTAACGTTCAAACGTATGTCATTCCTCCGCAAGGAATAATTAAAATATGGATTCACGAACCAAACGCTTTATTATCACTGTCGTTATACTCGCGGTTATCGGTGGATTAGGTGCCATCTGGGTTAACCTTTACCCCGACTTCCTGTGGTTTAAGGTAGTGGACTATTTCAGCGTTTACACTAAAATTCTCACAACAAAAATCTTGGTGGGTGCCATTGTTGGCGTTTGTTATTTGGCGATCCTCCTAACGAACCTTGTCCTGATTTATCGATTCACACCAGCACATCTCAGTCCGTCTTTTATGGGTGGTGCAGATTTCATGGGCGATGCCGCAAACAACCCCGGTGATACGCGAAAACTGGTTTACGGTGGGCTTACACTTCTTGCGGTTCTTTTTAGCGTCATGATGGGCTACGCAGCCAGCGACCGATGGGAAATCTATCTGCGCTACACCAATGCCGAGAGTCTCGCTTTCGGTGCCGCCACTCCTATTGTCGTAGAAGACGGTTTCAATTCTGCCGAAATTCCTGTTTCACAGGCCGAACTCCAAGCGAAAAATATAAGAGTCGGGGATCAGATAAGCGTACAGGTCAACGGGACGAATCAGGATGCGCGGGTTGAAGCAATTTTGGACCTCGGTGATGTGGGGGCCATCCGTTTGAATACGCCTGTTCAAATTGAATCGGGGCAGAAAGCATTCTTCACGTCTCCTGCGCGCGATCCTATCTTTGATAAGGATGTCGCCTACTACGTTTTCAGGATGCCAGCGGAGCGTTATGTGTGTGGCACGCTTTTTGGTATCTTTATGTTAGTGACAATATTCGCAATCGTCATCTACTTTTTTCACGGGCTAATCACGGGAGATACCAGTCAGTTTAGGTTCAGTCCACCTTTCAACGTGAAAGCACATTTGTTCACTCTGGTGGGGCTGACACTCCTATTCCGAGCATGGAACTACCGCTTTGCTATGTTTGACTTGCTCTACGCCACAAACGATGTTGTCCGTGGCGGTGGCGGATATGCTGCAATGAAGGCGCGACTCCCAATATTGTACTTCTTGATTGGACTTACGATTCTGTGTGCTCTCATTTTCATCATTAGTATCTTTTTACGACGCAACACTTTAGCATTCGGTGGATTCGCTGTGTTTCTGATTGCTGGATTCCTCGGACAAATCTACCCGGTTGCTATACAAAGATGGCAGGTTGAACCGAGAAAACAGGTATTAGAGGCAGACTATATCGATTATAACATCAAAGCGACACTTCAAGCTTACGGCTTGGCTGAGAACACCGTAACGGAGGAAGAATACCCGCTGACAGAACAACTCAGTTATGATGATATAAGAAGTTCTGAAAACGCTTCTGTTTTCAATAGCATTCGTCTCTGGGATTGGCGCCCCTTGCGCAGAACGTTCCGACAACTCCAAGAATTGCGGACACAATATGATTTCAACGATGTCGATATCGATCGCTATACCGTTGATGGTGAGATTCGACAGGTAATGCTCTCTGGACGAGAACTCAATATCAACGAACTTCCTGTCGAAATCAGAAACGACTGGTATAAGCAGACTTATACCTACACACACGGATACGGCGCAGTTGTGAGTCCCGTTAACGAAATTGATAACGGCAAACCTAACATGTACATTCAAGGATTGCCACCAATTGACTATAGCGAGCAGTGGCAACATCGGTTCAGTGAAACACCGGGACCTCGTATCTATTATGGTGAACGTACGGATCGCTATGTTATCGTACATCCAGAGCGAAGCCAAGGACTTGAGTTTGACTATCCGCAGGAGGGGCAACAATACGCCGAGTATGCGTATCAGGGAAAGGGCGGCGTACAACTGAACTCTTTCTGGCGTAAAATGGTATATATGCTTAAGTTCGATAACGAAATTAACTTCGTGCTACCCGGTGAAATTTCACCGGCAAGTCGAATCCTCTACGAACGAAACATCAAAAGACGGATCCAAAAAATCGCACCCTTCTTGCGATACGATGGGGATCCTTATATCATTCTCTATAATGGCAGATTGGTTTGGATGGTTGATGCTTATACGATCACACATCGGTATCCTTATTCTGTTTCAATGAAAGAGTTCGTGAGTGAGCGGAGACGACAGATTGCGGATACACAGCGAGATGGTGAACCGTGGGGAAACTACATCCGAAATTCTGTTAAAGTCGTTGTTGATGCTTACGATGGCACTGTCGATTTTTACGTTATGGAACGGGAGCAGGACCCAATCGCGGAATGTTATCGAAAGATCTTCCCAGATCTTTTCAAGCCGTTTGAGGCGATGCCGGATGAGCTCAAAGCGCATATCCGATACCCGACATCTATGTTCCTTATTCAAGCCCGCGTCTATCAGGATTACCACATGAAAGACCCAGTGACCTTTTACGCAGGTGAAGATAAATGGGAGATCGGCAGAGAACTTTATGACAATACAGATGCCCAAACGCGACAGACAGCCGCGCCTCCACAACCACGGAGTCCTTTCGCACAGCAGCAGGTCCCCCAAAGTTCCGCGACAAATGGACAACCGGTTGAACCCTATTATGTCATCATCAGACTGCCGGGGCAGGAGCAATCGGAATTCATATTGATGTTGCCTTTCACGCCGCTCAACAAACCAAATCTTACTGCATGGCTCGCTGCGCGATGCGACTTGCCCCAATATGGGCAGCTTCTTGTTTACCGATTCCCGAAAGGGAAACAGGTCGCAGGACCGATGCAGGTGGAGAACTTTATTAGCCAAGAACCGGAGATTTCACAGCAGATTAGCCTCTGGAACACGCAAGGGTCCCGCGTCTTACGCGGAAATCTGTTGATTCTGCCGGTGAACAACTCGCTACTCTATGTTGAGCCTATCTATATACAATCCGAAGATGAAAAAACCGCTATTCCCGAATTACGGCGAGTCGTCATCGGATATGGAAACGAAGTCGTATGGGGTGAAACTCTTGAGGAGGCACTCGTCAAGATGTTCGGGCAGGGAACAGGGTTCCAGGCCACCACAGCGACAACGACAACTGACACCATTGGCGCGACTGGTACTGGGATAGACCAGACCTCATTGCCAGGTCTCATTGAACAAGCAAACCGTTATTTCAATGCGGGGCAGGATGCGCGACGCAGTGGTAATTGGGCAGAATATGGGCGGTATCAGCGACTTTTAGAGGAAACTTTACGCCAACTTGAAGGAAATATACCGGAATAGTTGTCGGTTATCGGTTACAAGAGGTGTTGTTAAACGAGGGGAAACACCCAAGCAAAAACACCTCTTAACCGACGACCGAAAGGTTTTTTGAAGAAAAACCGTACCGACAACTGATAACCCCTAAAAAAGGAGGTGAAACAGATGGCTCTTGATTGGAAACCACGGCACCGGGACATGATCGTTGGGGATATTCCATGGTTAGCCAGGATCAGTGATAAAGCCAGCGCAAAACTGCAGGGTATCCTCGGTGAATATATCTACCCGTGACCGCAAGATAAGATGTTCCTGGAGGAACACAAGATAAGTGCTGAGGCGTTCACTGAGATGGTGAAAAATAACCCCTCAGACGAGGAAATGATTGCCGCTATGCAGAAATTAGATAGTTAGCTTAATGGCTGTCGGTTGTCGGTTGTCAGTTGTCGGTAAGAGGTTTTCGTTTAACAAGGGAAAAAGAAAGGCAAACGCCCTATCAAAAATCCCTATTAAAAATCCCAAGCGAACACACCCTCTTGTAACTGATAACTGATAACTGATAACTGATAACTATTAAAACGGAGATCTATTTTTTGGAATTAAAAGAGTACCGGAACCAGATTAACGAGATTGACGACCAAATTTTAGGACTGCTACAGAAACGGGCTGAGATTTCCAAGCAGGTCGGTGCAGTGAAAGCAAAAACAGGCATTGCAGAGGTCTATGTTCCGCACCGGCAGAAGCAGATTATTGAACGTTTGAAGAAAGGAAATCAAGGCAAGTTCCCTGAAGCTGCACTTGAGGCGATCTGGACCGAGATTTTATCTGCATCCCGCTCCTTGCAGGATACGGAGCGCGTAGCCTTCCTTGGACCGGTTGGCAGTTTCGGGCACTTGGCGGCTCTATCTCATTTCGGTGCGTCCACTGAGTTTATCCCTGTCCACCCACAGATTGACATTTTTAATGAGGTTGAATCTGGTAGAGCGGACTACGGTGTGGTGGCTATTGAAAATTCAGCGCAAGGCACTGTTCGTGATGTTTTGGAACGCTTCCAGCGTACGCCGTTGTGGATTTGTGCAGAGACATTCCAACCGATAAAACATCACCTTTTATCAAGGTCACCGCTCGCAGAAATTCGGTGTGTCTACTCACATCCGCAACCTTTCGCGCAATGTAAGACATGGCTAAGGCAGCATCTCGCTGGCACTGAGCAGATTGAGGTTGTTAGTACATCTGAGGCGGCGCAGCGCGCCGCACAAGAGCCGTCAGCAGCCGCCATTGCAAGTGAACTCGCAAGCGAAATTTATGAGGTTCCAATCGTTGCAAACGCCATTATGGATGAACCTGATAACACAACCCGCTTCTTTGTGATCGGAAAGCATATCCCAGATCCAAGCGGGCATGATCGGACTTCGCTGTTTTTCGCAATTCCGGACAAGGTTGGCGCGCTATACCAAGCCTTGGGTATTTTAGAACAAGCGCAATTGAATCTGAGTTATTTAGAATCTTTGCCGTCGCGAGCCAAACCGTGGGAATATGTCTTCTTTACTGAGATGGAGGGTCATATTGCTGAAGAAAGCGTCATCACGGCAATTGAGCAACTTGAAGAATTGTGCCGGCACGTCAATGTCCTCGGATCCTATCCACGCGGGACTTTTTAATTTTTTAATTGTATCTTGCGGAGGAATAACGTCCGTTTCAACTATCAAGGGCGTTCCTTAAACCTGCAGAAACACCCAAGCAAAACCCTGCGCCGTTGTTGTAGGCTGCTGCTTTGGGTAGAAAAATAAAGATAAAACTAAACAGTAGCCCGTAACGTAGTGGAGGGCGGCTCTACGGAGAGGCACTCTATGTATCAAATCCACCTCACTGAACCGCAAGGAAAAATTAAAAGACAGATTCAGGCGCGCGCAAGCGAACTCGGATTTGAACTCGTCGGCATCACACCCGCGGCGCACAGTGAAACGATCGCACGGTATCAGCAGTGGATAGAGAACGGGTACGCCGGGAAGATGCGCTATCTCGAAAAGCATCTCCTCCTTAAGACAGATGTCCGTCGACTTCTCGCAGGGGCGAAATCTGTTATTAGCCTCGCGATGAACTATTATACACTCGACCCGCCGGAGGCACTTTCACAAGATCCGGGACGAGGACAGATATCGCGCTACGCGTGGGGTGATGATTATCACGAACTTATTCGTGAACGCCTTTTAGAACTTGTTACTTTTATCAAACAGACCACTGAAAGCGAATTGAAGACCCGTGTATGCGTTGATACCGCACCTATTATTGAAAGGGAGTACGCACAGAAAGCAGGCATCGGGTGGATCGGGAAGAATACGAACCTGATTCACTGGCGTTCCGGTTCTTGGTATTTTCTCGCGGAGATACTCGTCGATACCGCGTTAGAATCCGATACACCAGACCTTCGCGGGAGTTGTGGCACTTGCACACTTTGTATTGAAGCGTGCCCGACAGACGCAATTATTGAGCCGAATGTTCTTGATTCCCGACTCTGTATTTCCTATTTGACAATTGAACTGAAGGAGGATATTCCGAAGGCACTTCGTCCCAAAATCGGGAACTTAATTTTTGGCTGCGACATTTGCCAAGAGGTCTGTCCGTGGAACAGTAAAGCGGTACCGACAACCGAACCGGCGTTTCAGCCGCGCGATGGAAACCTTGCCCCCAAATTGCTCTCGCTTGTCAGTATGACACAGCAGGAATTTAGCCGACGGTTCAAGGGGAGTCCTATCAAACGCGCGAAACGTCGAGGGTTCTTGCGGAACGTCCTCGTTGCTATCGGCAATTGGGGAGCACAGCGTGCTGTCCCGGTGCTCAAAGACGCATTAGCCGATGATGAATCTTTAGTTCGGGGGCATGCCGCTTGGGCATTGGGAAGAATTGGAGGCGAAACCGCCAAACGAATATTGCGAACCCGACTCACGGTTGAAACCGAGCAAGACGTTATCACTGAAATTCAGGACGCGCTCTTAGAGACAGAGCAACTATCCGGGAGAGAGAAAAAAAATGCGTGAAACAACTGGACATCAAATCCGAGCCCCTGGTGCTGGCACAAATGGACTGGCATGGCAAGGAACATCACTCTGGAGTGTGGAAGGGGTTGGACCTATCCACAAAATCAATCCTGAAACCGGCGAAGTTGAACTAACGCTTACGCCTTCCTACCCCGGCGGTGCTGGCATAGAATGGGACGGTGAGCATCTCTGGTATAACAGTATATGGCAACAAACTTTCTACAAACTCACGATTCCTGAACTGGAAGTCGTGACAACATTTTCATCGCCTGGGGAAGGACCACACGGGTTGGCATGGGATGGCGAGCATCTCTGGAGTGTTGATATGAACACGGGGCGGTTCATCAAACAGTGTCCGGAGACCGGTGAAATCCTTACTGAACTTCAGACCCCAGGAGGTCGAGCGCACGGGTTGGCATGGGATGGCGAGGCACTTTGGAACGCCGATACGAACGACCATATCGCTTACCGAATCCACCCCGAATCGGGTGAGGTGCTCAATAGTGTCCCATGTCCAAGCGAACCGCACGGGCTCACTTGGGATGGCACAGCGCTATGGTACGGCGATGATAAAGGAAAGACGATCTGTAGACTCAGCATATCAGATTAACGTTGACCAGCATCCCTGTTCAACAGTTATCGGTCATCTTTTCTGAAATTATGCACCCTTTTCGTCAGTAAATTGTGTCACTAATTAAGTACAGGGAAGGCTCATTACAACAGAATTCAAGGAAAAACGTTACCAATCAAAACAGTTTACCTTAACTCACACCTGTTTTTGTCGGCTCAGTACGTCAGGTAATGTTCAATACCGAGGAGAAGAGAATTGAGAAAATTACAGATAGCCATACTAATTTTGTTCTTTGGGGTTGGGGCGTTCATGCAAATCAGTGCTGACCGAGTGCAACTCAACACGAGTGCTGCTGTGATCCAGGATCATTTCGGTGCGAGTGTCGGTATTAGCGGTGATTATGCAGTGGTAGGTGTTCCGAATGATGATACCGATTTCGGCAGAGACACGGGCTCGCTTCAGGTCTTTATTCGTACCGAAACCGGGTGGGTTCAACATCAAAAACTGTTCGCCAGCGATGCCCAGGCGGGAGACCGATTCGGCACGACGCTCGCGGTGAGTGGCGATTACCTCGTCACTGGTGCACCGAGAAGCGATGGAGCCGGAAGAAACTCAGGTGCCGCGTATATCTTTCGACGGCAGGGGACTGAATGGATAGAGCAAGCCAAGCTCGTCTCACCTGAGGAAACGCGTGGCGACTATTTCGGTATCTCGGTAGCGATCGATGAAGCTACCGTCCTCATTGGAACCCACCGTTCAAACGAACCTTTGGCAGATGGCGGTTCCGTCTACGTTTTTGAGAGGAACGGAGAGATTTGGAATCAGACAGCCAAACTCACTGCGCCGGATGCCTCTAACTTCGCATACTTCGGGTTCTCCGTTGGGATCGATGGAGATACTGCTATTGTTGGCGCGACTCGGGATGATGAAGCCGGGATTGATGCCGGTGCTGCTTATGTTTTCGTCAGGAACCCGTCCGGATGGGCACCTCAGGCGAAACTTATCGGAAACAACACCGAATCAGAAGATAACTTTGGATACGCAGTCGATGTTGATGGGGATTTTGCCATTGTGAGTTCACCTAAAAACAGAGGTACTGGCGCTGCTTACATCTATAAGCGCGAAGGGATCGAATGGACGCAAAAAAGAAACCGTATTCGTATTCGTATGATTCCGACTGACCATGATGGCGCGACCTCTTTCGGTGTTTCTGTTGACATCAAAGGAGAAACCGCTGTCATTGGCGCGACAGGAGCCAATGTCGGTGAAGAGGTCGTCGGTGCCGCTTATGTCTTTACGCAAAATGAACCCCCATTTTGGAATCAACACACGAAGTTGGTCTCGGGTGATAGGAGTGGCGGTGACAAGCTCGGATTCGCTGTCGCGCTTGGTGAGAATGAAGTGATCGCCGGCGCACCACTGCAGAACGCTGGTGGGTTGTCCTCCGGTGCTACATATATTTTTGAGCAAAGAGAAGATCAAACGTGGGTAGAGAGCGGTAAACTCAGTGATGGTGAAACCGCTTCAGAAGATCAGTTCGGCATATCTGTTGCTATAAGCGGCAACTTGGCTATCTCTGGCGCACAGCAGGATGACGACATCGCACCTAACGCAGGGGCGGCGTACATTTTTGAGCGCGCCGGCACGCTTTGGCTACAACGCAAAAAACTTACCACTGACGATGCAAAGGCTGGGGATCTGTTCGGAAATGCTGTGGCAATGGATGGCACAACCGTCCTTGTTGGGGCACCTGGGGTTGATGAGGCAGGCCCCGAATCCGGCGCGGCATACATTTTCGTGCAAGCCGGCGAGGAGTGGATTCAACAGGCGAGATTCATCGGGGGCGACACCGGAATGTTTGATCGGTTCGGATCATCTGTCGCGGTACATGGGAATACTGCTGTCGTTGGTGCCTATGGAAAAGATGAGGTTGGCGCGGATTCCGGTGCCGCATACGTCTTTGTCCGAAACGGAACATCTTGGACGCAACAGGCGAAACTCGTCCACCAAGGTGCTGTGCCGGGGGATATATTCGGTTTTGCTGTTTCTGTCTATGACGATAATGTCCTCATCGGTGCCCACCAGAGCGACGCAGCGGGACCCGATTCAGGCGCAGTCTATCTCTTTACGCGCAATGGAGGCACATGGATACAAGACCTGCTGCTTCTGCCAAATGATATTGGCATCGGTGACGGATTCGGTTACTCTATCGATTTAACGAACGGAGCCGCTATCATCGGATCACCTACAGAGGATCGCAATCTTGACGACCTCGGAGCCGCTTATATTTTTGTGGAGACGCGGGATTCTTGGGTCCAACAGGCAAAGTTAACCGCCTCCGATGGCGATACTGGTGATGAATTCGGTTCAGCCGTCGCAATTCACGAAGATACCGCAATCGTCGGGGCATGGAAGGATAACCATCCCTTGCAGGATCCGCATGATGATCCCACAATACTAATAGACAGAGGCGCGGCTTACTCCTTTTTGCGCGATGGGTTGTCTTGGGTAGAGAAACGCCGAATTGAAGCCGCTGGCACAAACCAATCGGATCTGTTTGGAGCAGCTGTTGCAATCAAAGGCTCGTTTGCTATCGTCGGTGCCTCAGGTAGCGACAATGCCGGTGATAACTCAGGGTCCGCGTTTATCTTTAACCCAATTGATCTCGGATTCCGCTCTGAGGCTGTCCCTTTCTCCGTGGATCCGACATCGCATGCACTCTCGACGCTCGGATATATCAAACAGACAACAATTCTCCAGAATTATCCGAATCCCTTTAATCCAGAGACGTGGTTTCCCTACGATCTGGTGGAGGCGGCAGAAGTTATTCTGAAAATTTACGATGTCCGTGGGGGACTTGTGCGTCAATTGAATATTGGGTTACAGGAACCGGGCAGGTATCGGAGCCAAGAGAAAGCGGCGTACTGGGATGGAAGGGACGCTTATGGCACGAAGGTCGCAAGTGGCATCTATTTCTACACATTTACCGCTGGCGATTTCCAACGCACCCGCCGAATGGTAATTCTCAAGTAGCGGTCGGCAATCAGCAGTCAGCAGTCAGTTAAAGAGGCTATCCTCATGTGAGAAACTCCTTGTGACTGACAACTATTCCCCTAATTGATAAGGGCTGCTTCAGAAACACCTATCAATTAGGGAAAGGTGGAGTTAAACACTAAATGAGTCAACAGACTGGCTATGATGATTTACAAACCCATATCCGTCAACTGGAAACACCGGCAATTGAGACATGGGAAAATCAGTATAGCCACCGAGATTACACAATCGAAATTACGAACTTGGAGTTCACTGCTGTGTGTCCTAAAACGGGGCTACCCGATTTTGCGACGCTCTGTATCACTTATGTGCCGGACCAGCACTGTGTTGAACTGAAATCGTTGAAGGAGTACTTCCTTTCCTATCGAGATGTCGGTATCTTTCATGAACACGTCGTGAATAAGGTGTTGGAGGACTTTGTTGAAGCCTGCCAACCGCGGAAGGTGGAAGTTGTCGGTGATTTTAACATCCGCGGCGGCATCAAAACGGTTGTGCGTGCAAGTTACGAGAGTTAAGGTTGTCAGAGTGAACGCATTTTGTAGCATAAACTTGTAGGAGGGGTTTCTAACCCCGAATGCCTGATGAGGTGCTTCCGCCTCAGGTAAATTAAAAAATCGGGACAGAACGACCTATCCTTGCCGATTCATAGAGCGCATCGAAGATTTTCGCAATGTTCAACACCTCTTCAGCAGGGACAGGGGACGACAA
>JAPOOP010000698.1 GCA_026713385.1 Candidatus Poribacteria bacterium
AGCCAAATGTCATCACCCATAAATCCCTTGATGCTTTTCCAGAGGCTACCCTTGAGAAACTCGACATCAATGGTCGTGATCATCAGGTCAACCTGGTCATCGCGATTGAAGTCGTGCCGGTCCATCCCGAGTTGGATTTTCCCGTCCGACTGGAACGTTATGTCGCTGTCTCGTGTGAACGTAGTGCCTCCATCGGGTATTGGTACGCCGAAATGCACCTCGTAACTGGAGTGCTTACTGGAGATGTCTCTGCCCGAAAGCTTGAAAACCACGAGGTCAGCAATATCATCACCATTCAGGTCTGCCAACGAGTGCAGTACCCTTCCTGTCATGTCCGCGGCAGTGAGCGAGGAGAACCGGTCCGAGTCGAATGTCACATCTGTTGTGAAGGTCTTGGCATTTGGTGCAAACAATCCGCTCTCATCTTGGAGATGAACCTCGAAGTGGTCTTCGTTCCAGAATACCAAGTCGGTGCGACCATCTCTGTTGTAGTCGATCTCGTGGACACGGCTCTGAGACCAAGGGTCGTATCGATATCCATCGGCTCCGAGGATCCTCTCCATTTCAGTGGGCGGACCGAGTTTCACTGGATCGGCGAACGTGCCGTCGCTCATCTGGATGAACACCGAGAAACCATCGGAAT
This sequence comes from Candidatus Poribacteria bacterium, assembly GCA_026713385.1. GTDB lineage: Bacteria > Poribacteria > WGA-4E > WGA-4E > WGA-3G > WGA-3G. The sequence continues at coordinate 644 of JAPOOP010000698.1, forward strand.
CAGGCACTACCAGATCGTCGCGACCATCGCCGTTAACGTCCCGAGTGATGTCTACGTGGGGAATTTCGCCGCTGCGAGGCGGTTTGAAGTTGGAAGTACCCGCCACCAACATGTGTTCCGTTGCCGATTCGGGGTCAAACCAGTTCAAGCGGTTCTGCTCGTACGTGATTAAGCGATCGCGTCCGTTGATGTTTGCCACGTCAATGAACAACACTCCCGGACGCAGCGTTATGTCAAGTTCTGGTACCCATGTCCCGTCACCGAAGGCATAGATATGCAAGCGGTGGTTGTTGTTCTCGTCGATGTGCACGATAGCAAGTTCGGCGAAATCACCACCGAGGAGAAATCCCATCAAAACGGTTTGGCGTTTGGTGGAACCAAGGACGACCTCGTACTGCTCGAAAGTGAATTCCTCAGCAGCAGGTGTTATCTGACGGACCCCTTCGCTGAACAGATTTGAGCATCTCAATAGAAATACTCCAAAAACCATGATAAAGAATAGATTCCGCCGATTATGTCTTGTGCGTGAAAACACGGAACTAAGTTTCTTGGAGATCCAGTGTTTGTGGAATAGGTTTTGCTTTTTCATCTTTGTTCTCCTCCGATATATTAACATAGATAAATTAATTAACAGTGTTAACTCATAGACAAATAGAGTAGACTTTAGAATTACTTGGACAACCGAAGATTAGCAGGAGAAACACCCAAGCAAAAACACCTCGCCAGTGGAGACGGGTCTATGCCTTCAAACCCTCAATTGTCGTGTGAATTACCGTGTCGATCAATTTGTCTTTCTCAGTCCAAGGGAACTCTGGGAAATCGATCAAGAGCAATGTGACACCGTGAACTGCTGACCACAATACCTGACCGGTGGTTTCGACATCCATCTGACGGAATTTTTTCTGTTGAATGCATTCAGAAACCATTTCCCGCAAGTAATTGAACACCTTTTCGCCAACCGATCCTTCTTGTAGCCCTAAACCCTTCTGGAACTGCGGACGGATGACAAAAGTGAGTTTGTAATCCTGCGGATATTTGAGGCCGAACTCGACATAGGCTTGTCCACTTTTCCTGAGGGTCTCAACGGAGTCGCTTTTATCATTTTTTAGCTGCTCAAGTGTGTTCAACAGGTTCAGGAGTGTTTCCTTGCAAACCGAATCTAAAAGATCTGCCTTGTCCTTGAAATAGAGATAGATCGTTGTTGGTGAGTATTCAATCTTGTTGGCAATCTTTCGCATAGAAACGTTCTCGTAACCTTCATTGACAAACAACTCTCGCGCCGCGACAAGGATTTGCCGCCGCAACTGTTCTTTTTCCCTTGCTCTCCGTTCTTTAGTACCCATTGTTTTACCTTCATTTACATGGTAATCTAACTTAACAGTGTTAATATTATATCACATATTTTTCTTTTTGTCAAATTTTTTTGCATTTTTTAAGGAAATTCTGCAGAAAACAGCGATCTGGAAGCGGCAGAAGGGACAATTTAGGTTTTATCTCCGCTCTTCAGGAATACCTTGGAGCAGTAAATATAGCGTTAAGCTTTGCTTTTCACTTTTTGAACATGAATGACACGAGTCTTGGAACTCTGTCTCGATCTGTTGCATGCTACCACTGCTTTTTCTCTTGCCTATTTTCACTGATTTCGCTACAATTCGTTTTTTAATAACCTTAGACTGATGTGCGAAAGCATCTCTATATCCCACACTGAAATAGTGGGGTTTAGGTCTGAAATCTGAATAGCACTTTTGATACAGGAGGAAATATGAAACTTGAAGGTCGAGCCAGTTTCGCACTGATTTGGTTAATTGCTTTCACTTTCGGATTATTGGTTACGAATATCAGCCATACCGCTCCGCTTGATCTGAAGACTGTTGAGTTTGCCTATCTCTTTGACGAAGGAAAAGGCAGCGTTGCTAAGGATATTTCTGAGAACGGTCGAGATGGTGATATCTCTGGTGCGAAATACACCAAGGGTGTATTTGGGACGTGTCTGGATTACGATGGCAAAGATGACAACTTGGTTGTTACCGGCTACGCTGGTATTGGTGGCACGGATCCGAGAACGACGGTTTTCTGGTTTAAAGCCGGGGATACACGAGAGCATTCATGGGTGAAATGGGGTCCGAATCTTACGGGAGAAAAATACTACGTCCGGGCACATCTGAGAGGTGGTGGGTGTAATTTGAGAATTGAAGTTGCCGGCGGACAAAATTATGGCGGAGACGAAGTGTGCGATGAGGAGTGGCATCATATGGCGGTCGTCTTCCCCAAAGGATCGGACGCTGTGAAGGACCATGACCTTTACGTTGATGGTAAACTTCAAACTAAAGAAGGTACCGATCAAGCGATGGACACGAATGATGAGGCACAAGAGGTTACTATGGGTGACTTTCTGGCGCACCACCAATTTATGTTCGGTCTTTTTGATGAGGTTGCAATCTTCAACGTGGATTTAACTGAAGATCAGATTAAGGCAATCATGAACAATGGATTACAAGCCGCACTCGGTGTGGACCCGCAAGGGAAATTAGCCACGACTTGGGGGATGCTTAAAACGTATTAACTATCTTTTGTAGGGGCGACCTTCGGGTCGCTATCCTGATTATCCCATAAATCGAGTCCCAACAGTTTTCGTCCCAAGGGTGTCAGTTCTGCCGATCCATAATTTTTCGCTTCCCACCCTCGTGGGTCGCCCGGATAGGGACTTCGCCCCAATGCTCTTCGCTCGCGCCACAAGGTGATGCGTTCTTGCCGTCGTTCCTCATCAATTGGGTCTGGGACGGGGTAGAAGTTCATGTATTGCGCCAGCCGTGGCTTGTCGGAGGTATTGCGACCGTTGCCGTGCGGAAGTGCTTTATGCCATATAAGCAGTGAGCCTGCCTTCGCAGGCACCTGAATGAAGTGTTCCGGCGAAATTTCTGGCACCCATGGGTTTTCTTTGTCAATCAACGATTTATGTGCTCCGGGCCAGCAAACAAAAGATCCCTGATTGTCAGCCGTGTCTGTCAGAAACAGGACTCCTTGCGTCCCGAAACCGACAGGGAGTTTGGAGGTATCTGCATCCCAGTGGTACATCCCCTTATGATCCCATTCAGGGTAGTCCGGGTGTTTAGGGGGTTTCATGTTGACTCGGTCAGGGTGTACCCAGATCCTCTCGGTGCCGTAGACCTCGGTATAGATGTGGTGGATCGGTGGATGCTGGTAGACATTCCACATGGCTTGGTGTTGGTACATTTCCACCATGCCTGCCCCGGGTTTATGAGGTGCGCGGTACCAACCGTTTGGGTCTGAAGGATCCATTTCCAAGAACGCAAAGATTGCATCAACAACAGCACTACAAAGTTCAGTTGGGACAGCATTTTCGATGACCATGTAGCCGTACTCATCAAAGTGTTCTCGATGTGCTTGTGTTAGTATTGGCATTTGCCTTTCCTTTTATTAATTTTACCTTGCGGGTAAGGAACGGTTAACGCTACTTGAAGGTTCTCGTGTTCGAGTCGCTCTCCATTTCATTACGAGCTTGGGTTTTGATGCTATATCAAACTTTCCCTTAGTGTTGGTTTTCATTTGTTTCGTCTAAAACTGTACGTGCTGCCTGATACAAGCAAAAGAGACTCTCGTGTGTTTCTTGGGCGAGGATCTGTGGATGCTATACTAATTCCGCCACCAAGTCGCTGATGACAAATCCTAATGCCATCTCTACGCCGCGCACTGTACTGATGGCGAATAAGGCGGCGGCTTCCATTTCAACCGTAACAACCGCTTCCTGTTGATAGTGCTGAATTTCTCCAACCGTTTCACGGAAATAAGCATCGGTCGTCCACGTTGGTCCCTGTGTATAAGAAATGTCGTCGCTCGCAAGGGTCTGCATGAGTGCGGTTGTCAGGTCTTCGGATGGTAGTGCAGGTGCCGACGGATCTTCCAAGTAGTGATATGAAAGGCCTTCATCGCGAATGGCACTGGTACAAACAACGACATCGCCAATATGAGAGCTTTTTTGTAATCCACCAGCGATTCCGACGTTGATAAATCGTTTAACCCCCAATTCTATCAAAAGTTCAAGGATCATTGACACACCCAGCGCACCGATACCGTTATTGCCACTAACTGCCACACGATTGTCGGTTTCGGTCAGCAGATAGAATTCTCCACTTACGCCTTGCACCTGCTCAACTTTTTCAACGTTGGCAATACGGTCAAGAAGATTCCCCTCATAACAAAAAATAACACTCTCAGGAATTGGAAAATCGGGGATGACCCCTTGTTGACGAAAGTAGGCGACGTGCTGTTGTGGCGTGACGATGGGATGCGATTTATGTTTGTCGGGGAAATTCGGTATTGGCATAGTTACTTTGAACGTTGAGGGATTTATTTTTAAGATAATAGCACGTTTGGCAAGGGATGTCAAGTCAGGACTA
>JAPOOP010000461.1 GCA_026713385.1 Candidatus Poribacteria bacterium
CGACGACCTGAATATCATTGGCGTTGTGCGAAATCACTTCCTTGCGGTGTCCATGCGATATTACCGTCGGTATGGGAAAGGACTTTCCTATCGGAAAATGTCTTCCCATTTGACGAATCTCAAGAAACTTGAGAAGTATCAACATTGGAATATTCCCTACTCATGGGCTTTGCAAAATATGCTGAAGCGTTTGGCACAAAGTTTTCGTGAAATGAAAACGCTCGGCAGAGGACACCCCCAATTCAAGCCGTGTAAGAAACATAAAGGAAACCTGACCTTTCGCGGTGAACACGTCAAATTTGAATATCTTTTGCCGAAACAGAAAAACGAAAGAAATCACCCAACGTTTAGAATTCGTCTCAATGAGCGTTGGTATCGTTTCGCCTTGCACAGACCTATGGAAGGTCGCATTGTGCAGGTTCAAGTTACAAGAGACGCACTCGGAGACGTATATATCACCCTCACTGAAGCATGCACGGAAGTCAAACCTGAACCCAAGACAGGTAAAGCTGAAGGGTTCGACTTTGGCATTAAAGACTTCCTAACTGGCAGTGACGGACACCGATATATCTCTCCTATGTTCTATGAACAGAACGCCAAGAAGTTGGCAAAAGCACAACAAGCGTATTCCCGCAAAGTCAAAGGTTCTCAGAATCAGGAACGCGAACGCAAGAATGTGGCACGTATCCATAAGAAAACTGCGAACCAAAGAACCGACCACCACTGGAAACTCGCAATAGAGGTGTGCGAAAAGTTTGATGTGCTGTTCTTTGAGGACCTGAACCTTGAGGGTATGAAACGTCTGTGGGGAAAACAGGTCTCTGACCTTGCTTTCGGTGAGTTCATGGAAAAACTCAAATACCAAGCCCGTAAGCGTCTGCGGTCTGTGCTGCAGATTGATCGATGGTCTCCGACAACAAAATGTTGTTCTGTGTGTGGACATAAAAATGAAAATCTCACGCTCGCAGATAGAAACTGGACGTGTCCGAAGTGTGAGACACATCTCGACCGCGACCCGAACGCTGCGATGAACATTCTTAAGGAAGGGGTAGCTTCCTTTGGGTTAGGCGTTGTAAGACCGATGGTTCTATTCAATAGGATTGTTGGCTGCTCCGTTGAACCGTCCAGTTCGGTTCTCAATTCCACAATTGCTTTCGCATAACTTTGCGGAAGCCCAAGTCTTTAGGCTTGGGTCTATCACTCTAATACTATACATCCAACAAAGGAATTAACAGTGAATACAAAAACTCCTATTCCGTTTTTCCTAACTTTAATCGCAATTATAGTCGTATCCTTCTCAGGATGTGAACGAGCCCAGCAAGTTATCACACCGGGCACATCCATCTCAGACGCTATGTCTACAATCAAAATTGGTGTGATTCAACCGTCAGGACTTGCCCCGAATTTCACGAAAGGTGCGGAACTCGCCAGAGCACAGGTCAACCACAGCGGTGGTCTGCTTGGGATGCAGGTCGAATTTATCGTCATGGACAATCAGGGTGATCGAGAAATCGCTGATCCCACAGAAAGTGTCCGTATCGCCAAAGCATTGATTCAAGAGGAAGGTGTTGTCGCAATATTAGGCCCCCTACTTTCGACGAATTCCATGCAGATCGGACCCGTCGTTACCGAACTTCGACGACCCATAATTACCGGTTCATCCGGTGAGAAGGTAACGTCTACCGGCGAATTTGTGTTTATTTCGGTTGCTCCGTCTTCAGTTCAGGGCGCGACGACAGCACAATTCGCGTTGAACCCCGACGAACTGAACGCCAAAACTGCTGCAACCGTTCGTCAATTCGGAGATGTATACTCAGGTGCCGTTGCGGATGCCTTTGAAGAGGATTTCCAGAAACTCGGCGGTGAACTCGTCGCCAGTGAAGTCTATCAGCACGGCGACAGGGATTTCTCCGCGCAGTTGACAAAGATTAAAACTGCTGCACCGGATGTCCTCCTTATCGCTGGTTTCAGTCCAGAGATTCCCTTGTTTGTATTGCAAGCGAGGAATATGGGCATAGATGCGACCTTTATCGGCACAAACGGTTGGGATGAACCGGATAAGCTTCTCGGCACTCTGGATGACAATGCCCCTTTGGAAGGATCTTACTTTACAAGGGATTTCAGTATCGATTCCCCCGATGCTGCACCCTTTGTTGAGGCTTACACTGCAATGTATATGGAACCACCGGACGGTCCTTCTGCATGGGGGTATGACGCGATGGCATTGCTAACACTCGCCATCAGGAGTGCTGGAACGCTGGAACCCGATGCGGTTCGGGATGCGATAGCAAACACGACTGACTATAAAGGCGCGTCCACCATCTCCCATTTTGATGAGAACCGTCATCCTCTCAAAGGTCTGACGCTCTACACAATCCGTGACGGTCAGATAGAACCCTATAAAGTTGTTAATCCCTAACAACAAATCCTTAGGCAGATTTATTCGGTATACTATTAATAAATTAAAGGCGCGGTTTAAAACCACGCCTACGTTTTATTTACGTTTCCCAGTTATTATCCAATCTCCCCAATCTCAATCAATCGAGCCCCCAATGCCAATCGATCACCTAATGACAATTCTGAGTGTGGCAAGTCCCCGAACAACGGACGGAAATATCCTACCCCCGCTGGAGATATCTGGTACCGTTCCGCGTCGTAGAACCGCAGATCGAGACTTCTCCGAATCACATGCCCCGATGTATCCCGCTTCAGCACTTGATCTAACGGCAACAGGGTCGGTTCAATGCCGACCTCTGTACGTGTAATCGTCGCAACACCGTTGAACATCCCATCTGAGAGTGCCTGCACCGCCATAGCACCCGCCTTCATAGCGATGTCTCTGTCCAGTGGTATCGGGCCACCGCACCTCTGGAGATAACCGAGTATCAAGGCGCGGAACGCAGAACTCGAAATTTCGGGAAGCAGTTTTTTCATTGTCTCAACGATAATTTCTGAACACCCTCCCGGTTTCGTATGCCCAAAAGCATCGAGTTCCGTCTGTGAAGTAATCATCAATTCCCCATCATCGTTCCGAATCCCTTCCGACACGACAACGATGACGTTCCCTTGTGCTGCGTGTTTTTCACGAATCGCTTCCGCCAATCTCTCCGGTTGATACGGCATTTCTGGAACAACGATGAGGTCCGCGAGTCCATAAGCGGCGGATAAGGTCAACCAACCCGCGTCTCTCCCCATCGCTTCAACAACAATCACACGATCGTGGGAGTAGGTAGTTGTCCGCAGATCTTGGACGTAATTGATGACTCTGTTCGCAGATGAAGGGAAGCCGGGACAGAAATAGTTCACCATCTTAGAATAATCGACGGCATCCCCGTCAGGTGGATTGATACCCACATCGTTATCAATTGTTTTCGTAACGAACGTGGTTGTGAATTGATCCGACAGCGCGGTCCCGACCGTTAATGTGTCATCACCACCGATCGGAATCAGACCGCTAATATCCAGTTTTTTCAGATTGCTGACCGCTTCATCTAACTTGCCATCTTTTATTAGGTTTGTGCGCGAACTCTTTAAAAGCGTCCCCCCTCGGTTTTCATCAATCAGATCAGGCGTTAGCGTAAAGTAGTGCCCACCCTTCAAGACACCACGCCACCCCTCCATGAATCCGATGAGTTCAAAACCGAGTTCCTCGGCTTTCAATGCAATGCCTTTAAGGGTGGCGTTAAGAGCACTTGTATCGCCTCCACCTGTTAGAACACCAATCTTTTTTGCCATATTATACTCCTTGATTCAATATTTATTAGAGACTAAGACATTTATGGTAAATTTTAGAAATATTAGACCTTTCAACGGATAAGGGCTGTTAGACCTCTGCCCACTGGCGAGGTTTGGAACCTCGCCTTCTTTCCGTTTCTTATAGGAAGGAATTCCGATTCCTATTCTTTCTGACCAAGGTCATTTAGTTTTCACGATTTTCCTTGATTTGTGGAGGGAGTCGCAAGCTGGAGGGAAAAGAAAAGGAAACGCCCTATCAAAAACCCCTATCAAAAACACTTGTTCCTACACGGATGGGTGTTTTTGTTTGGGTGTTTCCCCCAGGCATCGGAGTTCCCTCCTACCGGAAAACTAAATAGCCTACTATCTGACTATAACTACTTGACGACTTCCAAGAGAACCGGTTTATCCAAAGCGAGTGCCTTTTCAAACGTCGGCTTAAAATCACTCGGATCTTCGACGCGTAACCCAACCGCACCGAACGATTCCGCAAACTGCACGAAGTCCGGGTTGACGAGTTCGACACCGATCCGTTTGCCGAAGCGTCGGAGTTGACCGCGTTCAATTGAAGTGTACTGGTTGTCGTTCATGACAAGCGTCACAACGGGTAGGTTATACATCACCGCGGTTGCGAGATCTGGACACGTCATTAAAAACCCACCGTCTCCACTCAGAGCGACGACTTTCCGTTCTGGATAGGCAACCTGTGCCCCGATGGCACCTGTCAATCCGATTCCCATTGCGACAGATACACCGGAGAAGATGTAAGTCCCTGGGTGATAGCACGGAAAATGTGGCAGCGCACCATAACCAGTGATGTTAACGTCAACCGACAAGATGGCATCACGAGGCAACACATCGCGCATCTCTTGGAGGATCCGAGGACGTTCAATTGCCGTCCATCGTCGGCGTAATTCGCGTAAACCCTCGCCCCAACCGCCTTTCGGTTTTTCGTCGCGGAGTGCAGCGTTCAACTGGCGCAAAACCAATTTCGGGTTCGCACCGATGCCGACAGTGGCTGGATATTCTTTGTGAATTTCCTCGGGGTCTGCCTCGATATGTAACAATGGTTGTGGAATCTTAAGGCTCCAGTTGCCAGTATCACGGTAGTTAAATCGGGTGCCAACGGCAACGATAAGGTCGGATGCTTCCATCGCGGCTTGGGAAACACCATCTCGAAAGACACCGATTGAATGCGGCGAGTCTTCCGGGACCGAACCCTTGCCAAAACCTGTCATTACGATTGGCGCGTCCAGCAGCTCCGCGAATTCAAGTATCTCTGCAGTTGCGCGCGTATGGTTAATACCGCCGCCAGCGATAATAAATGGACGTTCTGAGGTGCTCAACAGTGCCAGCGCGGCATCTACGTCTTGTGGACTTGCAGTCGTCTGAATACCATTGTTCCGTGGAGGGGTTGGAAAGTCGGCTTCAGCATCCAACGCATCTTTTGCCAACTCGATCAACACAGGTCCAGGTCTGCCTGAACGTAAGGCACTAAAACTCCGATTGATGGCACCGGGAATCTGGTCTACCCGATGTACAATTTCCAGATGTTTCGTCATCGTGCCGAAAGCGGCTTTCTGATCCAATCCATGAAAACTCTTCTTCGGATCCCGTGATGCCAAGTAGGATGGGTTCTGCCCAGTAATCCAAAGCACCGACGAAGATGCTGTATTTGCCTCACCGATACCGATAGAGGCGTTGTTTGAACCCGGACCCGGGACAGTCATACAGACACCAACATCGCCTGTGGCGCGAGCGTAGCCATCTGCCATAAATGCCGCACCGCCTTCGTGCCGTGTGACATAGTGATCGATGCTGTCCTGATTGTTGTATAGCGATTCATAAACAGTGTCTAAATGGTTGCCCGGCAAACCGAAAATGACACTCACACCTTGTTCTTTCAAACATTCGACAAAAAGATCTCCACCCGTCATAATAGCCTCCTTTGGTTCATAAAGTTAAATGGTAGTCTGCAACAATACGCAGAAATCCGCAGAAATACCCTATCAAAAACCCCAAGCAAAAACACGCAGGCGGATATGTGGAACAATTGGTAGTCGGTTATTAGTTAAAAGTCCCAAACCCGCAGCTTGCAACAACGGCGCAAGCGGATAGGTGGAACACACATCACAGCTCAAACGCCCTTCATGCCTCCGCAAGGTAAAATTAAAAATACGAAACTTCAAAAAGCCGTCCCTGTTTAACTGTAAATGTACTATTGAGGTATGTCCTTCCATTCGCGTGCCAAAATTCAACAGTCTCTTCCGTTCCTTGAAGCAAATCCGATTCCGTAACGTGGGACGCCTGACCGGGTATCTCAATCAAGGTATCAATCGGTTCAGCACTTCTGTTGAAGAGATAAAAAAGCTTGGATCTCTCCGTTGCCCGGTGGTGTACTTGAACGACATTCGTTTCCTTGTTGTCGGGTTTTACATATACCGATACGGGACAATTCACCCATTTTCGGAGGCTTTTTTCGAGTTTCGCTATCTTCTCGTTTTGTGGAGCTCGTAGGATCGTTGTCCGCCGTCCATAGATAAGGTGTTCCAACGGATACGGTTCAAGTCCAATCCTTCCATTGAGCAAATACGGAATCGGATCGTCTGCTATCAATCTCCCCTTCGCTTTTGTGAATGCGCTCAGACACTTGACAGTCTCTTCTTGGAGTGAGACACAACTCGGAAGCAGAATAACGTTATAAATCTCCTTGATGTCTGCGCGGTCGTTCGGGAAACTGAGTCCACCGCTCCGATTGTGCCGTTTTCCTGTGCCGTGTAGGGGGCTGGGTAACCCAGTCCGTACAATTTCTGCTGTACGCAGTTCCTGTTCCGAGACAATCCTGAAGTCGTATCCCAATTCCCACACGCTCTGACACAACCATCCCCACGCTTTCGTCAATCCATTCCACTGTTTCTCATCAGGTTTTGTCCAGAGGCTCTGTGTCGGTGCGACCATAAGGAGCGGTCTCTTTGGATAACCGCGTGATAACTTTTGCGTTAGCGTAGAAGATTTCGGGACTGTCGCCTGATCGCTATTTATCCACAGATTAAAACCGAGGCTCGCCTCTTCAAGTACTGTCCGTTTGTCCGTTTTCTGGGATGCCTTTCGTGAAATACCGGCATACTGTGTATCGCTACAGACCCATTTCGCAATGACGAATCGCTTCGGTGTATCTATTTCGGTGGCGTTTAGAATCGGACAGTCCACTTCTGCCAACATTGCCCCTAACTCAAACTCCAGTGCTTTGGCACTTGCGGGGAGACTTAAAGCAAACTGCAGCCTTTCCTGATGACAGAAGTCGCGCACACCTCTAAGAAAACAGGTTGCGAATCGCGTTGTCAATTCGCCCCAAAATGTGTTCCTGACTGCTGCCGAGTTGTAAGTTTCGTAGAAAACCAGGGGCAGATATGTTGTAAGTGTTTCCTCAGTCGTTTCTAAAAGTGTAGAACTCCACGGCACAGAGGTTGTACCGGTTCCCAGAACCCTTGCTAAAGACAAAAACTTCGGTACTTCACAGGTAAAACCGATAAGATGCTTCTTGCCGTAGGTCTTTAAATAGTCTACCAGCACGCGCTTCACGAACCTTGAAACCCCGGTGCTGTTCAAAAGATCTTCAGTTGCCGTTTCCGTCTGATAGAGATGAATCACCGTTCGTCCGCGAAGCCGTTCTGCAATTGCGAAGTCGCCCGCTACGCATCGCTGGACATACTCGCTGATATTATAGCATGGGGCATCGGCGTGGGGTTGCGCAATTAAGTAGTGCTGATTGTATTCCGTCTCATTCTGCGGATGAGATTGACGAAGTTTCGCTTGAATCGCTGTCGTTGTTTCCGCGTCGCCAAAGGACTGTTCTACGGCGTTCAATTGATACCGCGTTTCCAACAATGCAGATGGTAGCGAAACCCATGCGCGTTCCCCGCGTCGCAACAAATGGGTTAATTCTGATCGATGCACCGCTGCTTCTTGCATACTGCGCCACAACAGCGTGCTTGCCGCCTCAAAAGGAACTGTCTGCACAACTTTCCGCTCCTCATTTTAACCTAAAAGATTTGCAACGCTTAAACGTTTGTGGTATACTTTATAACACCAACGAAAGGGTAAAGATTCGCGAGTTCTCTCCATCCTATAATATTAAAAAGTTTAGCATACCTTCTGAATTGATGCAATCAAAAGTTTTGTTGAGTCTATCCCTAAATCCTGAACAAACACTACACCAAAAAGAATAGAAATGAACATCCTGGAAAATCTCATCTCAGCATTTTCTGTGCTTCGTGGCAGCAAACTCCGCACAATTCTCACACTCTTGGGAATAACGATCGGTATTGCGGGTGTGATCGCGATGATGTCTTTCGGCGCGGGTGCCGAAAAACTCATGATGGCGGAGATCAACAATATCGGTGGGCCGAGTATGTTCGGTGTTTATCGACCCGGGAAAGTCCACAAGAACGGTCGTTGGCAACGTAATAACAGCCCACACCATTTAGAGATGGACGACCTTCGAGACGTTTTGGCAGAATGTCCCTCTGTTGAAGTTGCCACTGTCGAAGGGAGTTACTACATCAGTCTCGGTGTTGATGGAAGATTTCAACAAACGTATCTCCGCGCAACGACAAATGAATACCAAGCCGTTCGCGAGTGGAAGACGCAATACGGCAGATTCCTCGCTGATACTGATATGGACACTTGGACAAAGGTCTGCGTCATTGGCTCAAAAATTTGGAAAGAGCAGTTTAAGGGACAAGACCCCATCGGCAAAGAAGTCATCATCAACAATCACGGAAGCAACAAACGTTTCACTGTTATTGGGATCATGGAGAGCCGAGGAGATGGACTGGAGCGAGGCAGAAGCGATGACAACATGCTCTTCATTCCCATTACAACCGCACAGAAACGGTTTTGGGGACACGATCATGTTGGGCATATCATGGTGCGTGCTAAGAGTCCGCTTCTCGTGGATCAGGCACTCAAAGAGGTAAAAACCATCATCATGCGTAACCACGGTGGCGACGACACCTTCTTTCGAACATGGTCGGCAAAAAAAGGGATCGAAAATGCGAAAAGAATGATCTTTATCATAGAGTCGGTTCTTGTCGTTATTGCGTCTGTGGCGTTGATTGTAGCCGGTATCGGTATTCTCAATATTATGCTCGTCTCGGTGACGGAGCGGATCCCAGAAATCGGGTTGCGGAAAGCCGTCGGCGCGAAGAGTTTTGACATCCGCCTGCAGTTCCTCACAGAATCTGTGCTGTTGTGTGTAATAGGGAGTCTGCTCGGTATCGCTTTTGGTGCTGTGGTGGGGAAAGGCTTCGCATGGATTGTGGGTAAGTTCTTAGATGAACTTGCTTGGCCCTCTGTTGTTACCCCCGAAGCCGTGCTTATCTCCGTTGCGGCAGGTACAGCGATAGGCATTTTCTTCGGCTACTATCCTGCCAGCCAAGCCGCTAAAATGACCCCTATTGATGCCATCCGTCATACATAAAGAAAATAAACATGCAAATATTAGAGAATCTCATCTCAGCATTTTCTGTGCTTCGTGGCAGTAAGCTCCGCACGATTCTCACACTCTTGGGGATAACGATCGGTATTGCGGGTGTGATAGCAATGATGTCTTTCGGCGCGGGTGCCGAAAAACTCATGATGGTGCAAATTGAAAATATCGGTGGACCGAGTATGTTCGGCGTTTACCGACCCGGGTATATTGAAAAGAATAACCGTTGGCAACGCAATACGAGTCCACATTATCTGGAGATGCGAGATCTGCACGACATTCTGGCGGACTGTCCTTCTGTTGAGGTAGCCACCGTTGAAAGAAGTCATCCGATAGAC
>JAPOOP010000630.1 GCA_026713385.1 Candidatus Poribacteria bacterium
AACTGAAAACTATTAAAAAAGCAGAATATTTTCGGAGAGACTGATATAATGGCAAGACATTGAGGAAAACCCCGATAAGATTCAAATGAAAATCAAACCACGCCCCGCACTCTTCTTTCTTATCCCGTATCTACTGGGTATCATCGCAGGTAAATGGGTATCCCTCCCATTTCTGTCGCTATGGATATTTGTACTCCTCTGCTTTATCGGTAGCATCGTAACAAGAAATCGTCAGCGGTACCTCTGTTACGCTTTGCTCCATCTGGCGGTTTTCGCTGGCGGGATGCTACGATTAGAAACCGCCTCCGATTCACCAATCCCCAACCACTTTTACGACGAGCCGATCAGCTTCTCAGGCACCACCGTATATCAACCCGAACGCGGCGAGGCGTGGGATGCCTGTTATGCCGTCGGTGAACTCCGGTTATTGTCAGATTCGACACAACAGGTATCAGCGAAATTCCTGATCAGATTTCAGGAGTTGTTACCACTCCGCTACGGTAAACATCTAACGCTGACCGGTGTCCTGCGTCAACCACAAGCCAAGCGCAATCCGGGTGGTTTTGACTACCAGGCACACCTTTCTCGGCAAGGCATCGTCGGCATAATTGATACGAAAGGGATTGTGCGTATAGGGGAACAGGGCGGATTTCCACCCTTACGGTGGATTGAAGCACTCCGTCTCCGGACAGAACGTCTAATTGACGTTATCTACACGCAAACTGAGGTAGAGACACCTCTCCTTGAACCCTCGTTGCACGCCCAACTCCTCAAAGGCATCTTACTCGGTAAACGTAGTGATGTTCCCACAGAAACATTGGATCTCTTCCGAAACAGCGGAACCTTCCATGTGCTTGCAGTCTCCGGTCTGCACGTCGGGCTCGTCGCGATGTTCTGCTATTTCGGTTTCTCACTCTTCAGATTTCCACAGAAAATACTTTGCCTCCTGACGATTATAGCAGTGCTAATTTACGCCTGTCTCATCGGTTTCCGTCCTTCTGTTTTTCGTGCCTCGCTGATGGCAATCCTATTTCTCTTCGCGACCCTCATCGACCGGGATGCGGACATCTTCAATCTGTTAGCGTTTGCGGCGTTAGTGTTACTGCTCTTGAACCCGCAGCAACTGTGGGATGTCGGATTCCAACTATCCTTTGTCGCCGTCGTTTCAATTGTTTATTTTGTCCCGAAAATGGAGAAACCGTTGCGTCGGTTGTGGGAGGGCGCGGAGGGTTCATCTTCAGAAAGCGAAGGTTCAGTCCTGACAAAATTTCGGAAGGTCGCAATCAAGTGGGTGGTACTCTCCTATCTCGTGACGTTCGCCGCGCAAATCGGAACCGGACCGCTAATTGCCTACCACTTCTATCGGGCATATCCGCTCGGAATCCTCGTCGGTCCTTTTGCAGTCGGACTCGTATCGCTCATCGTTGCGGTGGGTATGGCATCCGTATGCGTCGGTTTTATCTGGCTCCCGTTTGCGAAACTGCTTGGACTCCTCAATCACGCGATTATCTCCATCTTCCTGACCCTGATCGGCATGTTCGGACAGACATGGGGGATAGCCAAGTTAACGCCACCAACAGTCGGTCTGTTCGTCCTCTATGTCGCCTGCTGTTTAGGCATTACACATTGGCGGATTGTCTATCGTCAATGGAAAGTCGCAAGCCTCATCGGGTTGTCTGTTGTGGCGATTTGGGTTTGGGATACCGCTTTCCGCGAGAAGGGAAAACTGTTGGAAGTAATTACGCTTGATGTCGGGCAAGGGGACGCGGCAATCGTCAGATTTCCAGATAACCGGACGATCCTGATTGATGGTGGCATTCAACGGAGTTATTACAACAAACAGAAACGGAAACGAGTTGAATATGATGTCGGCAAACGGATTATTGAACCTTTTCTTGACTTTCACGGCATTCGGAAAATCGACATGGTAGTCCTGACGCATCCAGACCTCGACCACGGTGGCGGACTTGGCTATATTTTAGAGAATTTTAAAGTAGAACAAGTCATCGGTATCTCGGATATGCCGCTCGACTCTCAAACTCATCGACGCTTACACGCTATTGTTAAGGCGCGGAACATCCCCTATTCGTTTCCCTATGCCGGAGAGATTGAATTCACATCGACTGCCACGCTCAATCTCTTACACCCCATCGATGCAAGCTCCACTAACCTACTGGATACGGACAAAAACGACGATTCACTCGTGATGAAGATTACCTGTGGTGAGGTAGACATCCTGTTCACGGGTGACATCGGCAAAAACGCCGAGTCCCGACTCATCGCGTCTGGACAAGATCTTCGTTCAGAGATTCTAAAAGTGCCGCATCACGGAAGTCGTACATCGAGCAGTGCTCCGTTTTTAGATGCCGTTCAACCGCGTTATGCGATCTTCTCACTCGGTCAAGGGAATCGCTATCGATTTCCACATGTGGATGTGGTTGCGCGGTATCGGGCACGTGAATGCCCAATGTTACGAACCGATAAATCGGGCGCAATTACCCTTCGCACTGATGGAACAAGATGTTGGATTCGCGAGCAGTTACAGTAGCAGGACTTACGCAGCGTTCACTCGGAGGCATTCCGAACTTTAGCACACTTCCCAATTTTCTAACCGCTATTCTTCTGACTGCTGATTGCTGACCGCCGACAGCCGATCGCTATTCTGGCGTAATAGCAACGCGAAGTACCTCTTGGCGAAACGCATGTTCAAATGCGGTGTTAATTTGCGCTAATTGATATGTTTCTCCGATAAGCTCCGCAAATGGGTAACGGCTTCGGCTTTCCTCCACAAAACGTATGGATGCGCCGAGCGCGGTATGATGATAGTTATGAATGCCTCGCAGCGTTACACACTTCGTGACGAGTTGGTGTGCATCGACAGTGATATGGGCGTTTGGGTAGACATAACCGAGTGTCACACATCTTCCGCCAATTGCTAACCACGTAATCAGATGAGGGATTCCAATTGTCGCACCGCTGACTTCTACACCGAGGTCAGGACCTCGTCCATTCGTCAGTTCTTTAAGTGCTGTGTCAATCTCTACAACAGATGTCTTATCAGGATTGAAGGTATGCGATGCACCGAAGCGTTCGGCAATCTCCAATCGACTTTCGTTGGTATCCACAACGACGACTCCCTCATATCCTTGTTCACGAAGATAGCACGTCGCATAGATGCCTAACATACCGGCACCGTGGACAACAGCTGTCTCACCGGA
>JAPOOP010000672.1 GCA_026713385.1 Candidatus Poribacteria bacterium
AAGACGCAATTTTAGGGTCGAAAAGGTGCATAATCTTAAAAAAGGCGAAAGAAATATGATAAAACTGACGATTTCCCAAATAGTGTCTGCTTTGATTGTTTACACATATTTTGAGAAAAAACCATCGCTGAACTTACACGAACTTCCTGAAGTCAAAGATGCGTTGATAACCCACAACCTCTAAAAACATTTATCGAACTCACGTTAAGAATATACCAATTCCACGAGGATGTCAATGTTTTTGGCTGTCAGGATTGACGCGAATTTGATCCCGGTCTACCACATCTCAGCTACTATCCGCTACTGGACAGAATCTGGGAAAACCCGAAATTCAGATTTGAAAAAAATGTGGAAATGTGATAACATGTTCATACTTCAAAATTCAAAAACAATAGCCTGCATTCTCACTGCGAAGCAGACGCAGGTGGATCTCAGGAACGGATCTAATAGTCTTAACGCCCGCTACTTCTCCGCAAGGTAAATTAAAAAAATGATTATCACAGTTGACGAGAGTTATCGCCATAAGAGGGACCTCACCGAACAGCAGCTTTTCGCCGTGGTTGAACAGAACACGCCGGATGCTATCAAATCCCCTCTTTTTCCGCAAGATGAACCAAATGCCTTCACGTTCCAATTTGATAAGGAACTGATTGAGCGTTTGAACCTCTGGGAGTGGTTCCGTAACTACGCGAAAGAAGCACAGGTCTCGACCGCCGGTGTCCGCGGTCCACAAAATATTTTATACCCATGGGACACCCGCTTCCCGATTAACCAGATTGGGATTATTTTAGCAACGCTCGGAAAAAGTCTCGTCGCGAATGAAACCGCAGATGGAAAATTGGTTGAGAAGCTCGCAGGCTGCGAGGTGCGTTACAACTCGCAGAAATACGTCGAATACATCGCTCGCATCCAAGCCGCACAAGGGATTCGGACATACGTGCCAAAATCATTTGGCACATTGCCCATCTGGATGGCATCCTTCTTGATTTTTATGCTTGATTTGGACGGTGGCGAACATGTCACGTCAAGCCATTCCGTCAGCACAAAAAACGCTACCAAAGACCTCAACAATCAGGGAAGCCAATATCTGCCTGAGGAATCCATGCGATTCGTCAACAAGATTGAAGATATCCTCAAAACCGCTGAAACGGAAGGCTATCCCATTCAGTTCAGTGCCGCCACCGATGAGCATATCGACTTTGAACGACTGGACGAACTCCATGACGGTGTGCAACTCTATGTCGGCTATCTCAAAAGTGGTGTCGCCACAGATGCGAATCTCAAACTCATTCGAGCGACGAAACCATCTATCGTTGTCGATTGTGTTGGCGGGTGTATGTATCGTCCGATGCGTGCCATCTTTGAGCGATTGGGAATCGCTAACTCTGTTCGCTGGCTCCACGTTGAGGCGGACCCGCTCTATCACAACATCGGAAAACTCGATCGGAATCCGAAAACGGGTGAAACTGAATTTTACGATCTCGGTTGCGACTTTAGTATCCTTGATGTCGTCAAATCCACAGATTACGCAACAAAACTCAAATCGCAGCCTATCGGTACCATTATTGAAGCGACCGATCCAGATGGCGATCGACTGATCGTCTGTGAGATAGAGGAAGCCTCGCGTGCAGAAACATTGGAGTCTCTCGGCGTTGATTTCCTTGATCTCGGTGATGACCGACTCTTGACGATTTATACGCCGAACCAAGCGTTCCTTATGTTGATGGACTTTTACGCCAAGCAGCTTAAAACCTCCGGTCTCTGGGAGGATCATCCGCGGTTCATGATTAAGACGACACCCTCGGCACTGGCTTGGGACCAATGGGGTACTGCAAACGATGTTAAGGTTATTAACGTGCCTGTCGGTTTCAAGGAGATTGCGGCGATCATGAAAAAGATTGAGAAACAGATCGCTGACACGCCAGACGCGCCGATCGTTGTTCAAGATGTCTACGGCGAGACGGTTGGACTCGGTGTACAACCGCGACTGATTTTCGCGGGTGAAGAGAGCGGTGGAATGATTACCGGTCCTGAGGCACTCATCCAGAGCCATGGGGGTCGCACAGCGATTGCGATGCGTGAAAAGTCGGCTGGTGAATCCATGGTTCTGGTTACGGCACTCGCAGCGCACTGTAAACAGGCAAATATTGCCCTCTCTGACTATCTTGCCGCTGTTTTTGCGGAGAGCCAAATTAGCGCGACCTGCGACGTGAGAGTGGACATCACCTACTATAACGAGTCTGAACCGAATCCTGAAAAACTCCGTGCAGCGAAACGTGAAGGCGAGGCGAAACGCGATAAAAACGACCTGTTTTTTCTCGGGATCGCCATTGCCCTTCGCGACGGAAAAGTAGATGTGGAACAAGCACGCGCTATCCTCTCAGATGCCCTTCCGAGCCTTGATTTCACAACGCTTGAAGATGTTCGGTTTGTTGGCGATGGGAGTTATCTGAAGTTTCATGATAAGTGTGTTGAAGTCCGAAAGTCCGGCACAGATGCGAAAACCAAAGCCTACGCCTCCGGTGGCGATAAGGAGGAGTGCCGAAAGTTCGCCAAAGCCTTTGGTGAAACAAGTGGCGACTTAACCGAACTTTACACCGAACAAATAAGTCAAACTTACTTAAGGGACATTGAAAATAGAGCACGACAGATTTACGATGAATTTCAGTCGGGTTAGTAGCAATCA
>JAPOOP010000699.1 GCA_026713385.1 Candidatus Poribacteria bacterium
ACGGATGTCTGTAAGACTTTCTGATTTTAATTTATACTATCATAGTTTGTCGGGACATTGCAAGTCTTTTTGTCATAGTTAGAACTTACGCATGCTGCTGTTTTGTAGCATAACCTGTTAGGTTGGGTTCTCCACGAGACCATCAGTGTTTTTCAGAGTCCCCGCGTCTCACAGCGGTTACCATCACTGATAGACCCTGATTTCCCGAATCATAACATCCTCAAACGACACTTTAGTTTTATGGGTCAAGGGTTCCCGTGTGACGTGTGCTGAGTCACGAATAACATAGATAGCAACTCTCAGCATCCGCACAGGTCTATTGATGTCGATGCGTATCACTGCACCGTGATCGGATCTGGCAATCTTATGACTTCTAACTGGCTCAAAGACGGATGCTTTTTTATCTGCTATTTCTGCGGTCGATGTTTCTACCGAGAGACGATAAATGGTTGAAACTGGGTGCACCTCAATGTAAGCGACAGGTGTCAGCGAGTCAAGTTGAATCAATGCTTCGGCTTTATCTTTGCCTTCCACCCAGTCGCCATATCGGAGATTGTCCCTATAATTACTATTACCTTTTTCAACAAAGCTTTTTACCTTCAGACTGCTGGTTGTGGCAAGATTGCCATCAACGAGTGATGGATACGTTTCGCAGGAGAGGTGTGTAGCCTTTATTCGTTTTGGAAGTGGCTGATACAAGGATGCGCACCCTACCATGAGTAGGCACACTCCGATTGCCACACATACCTGCAAAGAACAGGTTCTACTCAACATTGGTTTTTACCTCCATTAAAAGTAGTAGGCACACACCGTGTGCCGTAACACACAGAAATTTTTCAAGTCCAAAACGACTGATTACGTTTCAAAATTGCCGTTTGTTAGTCGTTAGCGCAGTTTGCATTATAGATATTATGAGCAAATTTCGTGCCAGTTTGGAGAGGTGTATTGCTGGTATTCTTGGCAAAAATTGCCCCAAATAGGACAAATCTCATTCCAGATTGCACGAAGTGGGGCAGGTTTGGAATAAGGGTGAGGGTTTAGGAATGAAATGGATTGGGTATCAACCGGGGAGTAGACGATACCCAATGCCTGTAAAAAGTCCAACAACGATCCAGATGCCCCCGATGAAGCACTCGCCTAACACAATGCCTAACACGAAAGGACGGAGTTTGCGGTAGAGGGCAACGCCTCCGAATTTCAGGACGGTATATTTGAAAAGCCAACCGATGAAGAATGAACCCCAAAAACAGTAGGTCGCGTAACTCGTCATCAGAAGAGAGCCGATCGGATGCAGTTTCCACCAGAGATAGTGGTGACGCATCCAGAGCATCCCGAACATCGTGGCACCACCGAAGATGAACGAGCCGAGGCGTTCTAATTCAATACCGGTCGGATTTTGGAGGATGCTCGTGAGGCGAGTGAAGGGGACGGTTGTGGAGATCATATAGGTCCAGTGTTGCAAGTTCACCGCCCCGTGCGTATAGGCAAGGTCTAAGGACGTGTAGTAAGAGACACCCATCGCCAAAACGATTGCGAGTCCCATCGCAAGCAGAAACGGACGCTGCTTGAGACGCAGCGGTTCTGCGAGTTTGAAGTTGTTCATAACCCCCGGCATAAGGATTTCCCGCATATC
Organism: Candidatus Poribacteria bacterium; assembly: GCA_026713385.1. GTDB lineage: Bacteria > Poribacteria > WGA-4E > WGA-4E > WGA-3G > WGA-3G. The sequence continues at coordinate 1,634 of JAPOOP010000699.1, forward strand.
GAACATCAAGACCCGTTCATACGAGACCAATGTCCAACTCGGGGCGTTCACACGAGAACTACCAAACAACGTAATCAGGAATTCACCGGGGAGGTAAGAGTAGATGATAAACAACAAACCGCCGTTTGCAACCATCCACGTTCCGACCGTCGTTATGGCGAGGAAAATCCCAAGCATAACAAGTGCGACCCATACACTCATCCCTGCCATGCGACATATTAGGGTAAGTAGCAGGATACCGACGATTAAACCACCGACCGCCCAAACGTAAGGTAGCGGTTCGTTGGTATCGTCGCCTGCCCGTCTTCCAAAGATAGTAGCGAATGCGCGTCCAAAGTGGCGTTTGCCGATAAAGAGGATAAATCCGATAAAGACGAGCAGCGCACCCATCTGTTGATTCTGGTGGAAGTTCCACTGATTCACTTTCGAGCCTGTTGCGTAGATAAGCACCGTCTCCATCTTTCCGAGTAGGAAGAAAAACCAGAAACTAAACGAGATCTCAAGGGTCAGCAGATAGACGATGGCAACAATTGAGGGATAGATAAACAGATGCACCGTAGGCCACCATCCAAGTGCAGATAGCGGTTTTTCGGTGAAGAATTGGGCAATCGGGAAATCGAGGGGCGGTCTCGGAAAGGCTGGGAAATACGAGTTCAGTCCTCTCAAGCCGTGCAATATGACAGGCAGCATGAAACCGAACCACATCAGCCGCGATTTGAAGAACCGATTCAGAAGGGCACCCCCTGAAGGCGTTTGAAACATTTCTTGTGGCAATTGAACGATCGGGAACGTGAAGCGTTCGTGTTCTACCCACTGTTTTCGGAGAAGCACCGTCCAGCAGATGGTGACGAAATAGAAAATCAGGACAAACGCACTCCATCCGACAATAGGTTTCAGCCATGCTCGCCACGGGATCGAATCGCCATCGGGTAATTTCTCATAGAAGTAGAAAACCGCTTTCGGATCTTTCACGACCATCCAGTCTGGAAGGTGTTGATGAAAAAGGGTAATCCACTCGTTTTCGGCGGTTGCGAAGTAGTGTGGACTGACAGCGAGTGGAACGAGGTATCGCATCAGACCTGAGGACGGGATGCCCGATGCAACCACCATCATTCCCCAGATGATGAGGAGTTCGCCGCCTTGCAATTCGGTGCCGGGTTTCAGTTTCTTGAGGAGGACGTTAATGCTGAGGACGAAAATCAGCATGACGAAGACAACGGCGATCGGTAAGTGATTTCCCGCAAGGTAGGTGCCACCGACATGAAA
>JAPOOP010000702.1 GCA_026713385.1 Candidatus Poribacteria bacterium
GTTATTAACGGATGAATCGGAAGAGGTGCGGCGGCATGCAACCTCGGCATTGGGTATGATTAAAGTGCCAGTGTTGAAGACAGTCCCCGCGTTGGTAGAGGTTCTGGAAGATCGCGAAGACACGGATTTAGCGTTCTTTGCGGCGCAGGCGTTGACGCGTATAGGGCCGGATGCAACGGAAGCTGTCCCCGCATTGCGGGAAGCATTGATGAGCGAGTCGGCTTATGTGCGTGGATTTTCTTCGGAGGCATTGGCTCGGATTGGCACTGCTGAAGCATTGCAGGCACTCGTGCCGTTTCTACGGACGGCGCGTTGGTTTAATTATGTCAAGAAGAGCATACCGGCTTTCAGCATTGCGTTGAAGGACGCAAAATCCGCACCGAGTGACGCGGATTCCCTCACGAAATTGATTCAAGAGTGGGCAGAACAGAAGGATATTCCGTTACCGAAGCCAGAGGCGATTTCACAGGATTCCGATACACAATTTCAGGTGACCTTCAGCGACGGCAGACAGGCGACTGCGCGCGTTGAGGGTGATGTGCTAAACCTTTATCGTAAAACGCGTGTGGAGGCTGGATTTAAGACATATCGTTAGGATGCTGAAATAAAATTAGATTCCTTTTTCCCGCTGGCAAGGTTTTAAACCTCGCCAGCAAAATTTTGCATCTATCAATTTTTTTCATCAATCGCGTCGTCTGTGTACGGAGATTCTGCTTGTGATGGGATCTCTATGACACCACCTTCCACACGTGAATCGTATATGGTTTTGCTGCCATCAGGGTGAATAATTGTTTTTCTGCCGTTGCTGTACCTTGTTTCCCCGGTGTACCTCAATACAGATCCGTCCATTGAGATTCCCAGTCTTTCGTATCGCTCTTTGTCCTTTTTCCACCTTTTTAAGTTTGCTTTTGTGGCATCTGACGGATAGAGGTATGCTTCAGTAGTGTAGAGTTCTATTGCCTCATCAATGTTAAACCCGATACCGCTGTAAAATTTTTGTTTGAGTCGGATATAGGTGCGAACTTCTGGAATATCCCCGAATTTCCTTATTAATGGATTGTGAGGACTTGGATTGTCTGGGTCATCCGTGAACGGATTAACGAGAACAAAATCTGGGGGAGGTAAGTTTTCTTTTGGCGGGGTGTCCGTCAATATAGGACCATCTGCAGGGATCCCCAGTCTTTCGTATCGTTTTTTGTCGGCTTTCAGGTCTTTTAACATCTCCTTTGCGGCAGGCGTGCGATAGAGGTGGACTTCTGCAGTATAGAGTTCTATTGCCTCATCAATGTTAAGTCCGATGCCGCGTCCGAGTTTTTGCTTGAGTCGGATGTAGGTACGAACTTCTGGAGTGTCCCCAAACTGCTTAATGAGTGGGTTGTGCGAACTGGGATTATCTGGATCGTCCTTAAACGGATCGAATCCGATAATCAAATCTTCTTTCGGTTTCTTTACCTTTGCGGATTGCTCTTGGGATAAACGGATATTTTTTCCATCTTCAGCGCGCGTTTCGGACACCTCAGTCTTGATATGTTTACTGGTACACCCTAAGAGGAGAAAACTGGAAAAAATACCGAACAGTGCTATGAGTGAAAGGGTGAAAGTCGGTTTCATTTTGATTCTCCTTTATTTTTATTTTTCAACATTTTCCTCGTCCTGCTGTAAATCAGTATATCACATTTCTGCATTTTAGGCGACAAGTTTCGGGTTGATTTTCTGTGCCAAATTTGCTAAAATAACAAAAGGACCTGTTCTTTCAAAACGCTTCTGTTTTCCCACAAGTAATTCAAAGTGCGTAGCTCGTAATGAAATTATGCCTTAAATGGCATAATTTGTCTTTGCTTTACATTTGGAGAGTGGATATAAGAAAGGCATGTCAAAATTATAGGGGGGGAACACCCCAGCAAAAACACCCACATTGTTTTACCCGCTTAACCGCTAAGGAATAATTAAAAAATCGTAAGGAAAATTAAAAAATGGATTGTATCTTTTGCTCCATTGTTGCTGGTGACATTCCAGCCGCCAAAGTGTATGAAGATGAGCATGTTTTCGCATTTATGGATATTGCCCCCGCGAACCCGGGACATACCCTCGTTATACCGAAACAGCACTATCGGAATATCTTTGATATGCCCACAGAAGTGGGGGGCAAGATCATGCAAGCCGCGATGCCACTCGCAAAAGCGATCCGGACGGCGTTGAATGCTGATGGGCTTAACCTTTTTCAGTCGAATGAAGCTGCGGGATTTCAGACCGTTTTCCATTTTCATCTCCACCTGATTCCCCGATGGGAAGGCGACCCGATTCGGTTACCGTGGCGACCAAGCGAAGGGGATATGGAGGAAATCGGCAACATTGCGGCAAAGATTCGAGAAGCTTTGTAGAACCGATCGGACACATAGGGCTTTGAACTTTTAATCATTAGTCAAAAGTGTAGAACAAAATACGTAGCTCGTAATGTAATGGAGAGCGGATATAAGAAAGGCATGCTAAAATGCAAACCTACAGTGTTTAACCGCAAGGAATAATTTAAAAATGAATATCTTGATTACCTCCGCTGGTTCTGAACTGGCGCGCAACGTAGCGAGAGCGTTAGCGGAAGAACACACGCTCCGCTTAACAGAGTTGTATCCTGTTGATGATGTTGAAGGAACGTTCGTGCAAAGCGAACTTGGACACGACGAGTCAACCAACGAACTGGTGCACGGCATGGATACCATCATTCACATCGCTGAAATACCGCCCAATCTCCTGGTTTCCGAAGCTGACCAACCGGACAATTACGCTATCGATTATCAGACGCGCTGCACTTATAACCTACTGATGGCGGCATCAGAAGAAGGCGTGAAACATGCCATTTACGCAAGCACGCTCCGCCTTTTTGAGCAACACGGTGAAGACTGGACGATTACTGAGAGTTGGAGGCCTCGTCCTTCTGTCGATAGTTTCGTGCTTTCGAAGCATCTTGGTGAGTTCACGTGTAGAGAATTTGGTCGCGAGGGCAAACTCAACGTGACGTGTCTTCGTCTCGGTAACCTCGTTACTGCTGATGTTGCAACAACCGCCGAACCGGATTCAATGTGGCTTGAGATGAACGATGCAGTCACCGCCTTTCAAGGAGCACTTGAATCGTCCGCGTCGTGGCGAATCTTTCACATCCAGTCAGAGTTCCCCGGCTCCCGTTTCTCGATAGGGAAAGCCAAGGGACACCTGAAGTTCGATCCGCAATTCGTGCCGTAGCGGACAGGTAACCTCGTCTGCCGTTCCTGAACTAAAATTGTTGCCCGTAGTGAAATTACGGAAGTTTGCAAGTGTATCTAAAGTTTCAAAAATACCTCTTTCAACTTCCGAACTTTGCAGATTTTAGAACACTTTACAACTTTCCACCCGACACGTAGCCTGCAACAACGGCGCAGGCGGATATACGTAAAGGAACTTTAAACCTGAAACCTACTTGACCGAACCGCAAGGAAAAATTAAAAAATGAAAGTTCTTATTTTAGGCGGCAACGGCTACCTCGGACCGCATGTTGTCAAGGCGTTGGAACCCTACTACACATTACGCGTCACAGACATCAACGACATTGAAACGAAACATGAGTCGATGCACATTGATGTCGGTTCGCTGGATCAAGTGATGCGAGCGGCTGAGGGGATGGATGCGATTCTCAATTGCTCCGTCCTGCGACACGATCGACAGTTGGCTTTTGACGTGAGTACACGTGGATGTTATAATACGATGCGTGCCGCTGTCGAACACGGTATCCGTCGCGTTATCAACACGGGACCACATTTCACTATCCAAGGAGATGACTATACCACCTACGATTATGAGATTAACCCGGATGTTCCACCACACACAAGCACCGGACTCTATCCGTTGACCAAAGGGTTAGGGCAGGAAATCTGTAAAGTCTTTACTGCGCATTACGACATCTATGTCCTCTGCTATTTGTTCCTCAGTTTTCGGGAGCACGAAGATCCAGCAGAAGGCACCGATCTCAATCCGTTTTCCGTCAGTTGGCGAGACGCAGGCGAAGCCTTCCGACTGGGTTTGGAGATTGATTTGGAAGACCTCCCATCACGCTGCGAGATTTTCAATATTTTCGCAGATTTACCGCATCAGCAATTCTCAAATGTCAAAACGAAACGCATCTTGGGTTTTACTCCACAAGATAACTTTGAGCGGATGTGGCATAAGGCGGAATAGAACATCAATACCCAATCTATCTGACCGAACCGCAGGGAAAATTAAAAAATGGACATTCGGCTTTTCGCACACCGAGGAGGCATGGGACGTGCCCCCGAAAACACCGTTGCTTCCTTCAGGCAGGCATTGGCGGACGGTGCTGATGGATATGAGTGTGATGTCTGTCTTACCCAAGATAAGCAACCTGTCCTTATTCACGTCGGCTTCAACCGATACAGTATTCGGGAAGCTACAGGGTGCTCCAGATCCCTGAATGATCTCACTTGGCAAGAGGTACAGCAACTCACGATGGAGGCGTCTACTGAACCTGTTGCCCACCTTGATGATGCACTCCGTTTCGCACGAGAACACCAAATGCCGTGCTTCGTTGAACCGAAGACGGACACACCAGAACTACTCCCAATCATCATAGAACGGATCCGCCACTTTGAGGTCGTTCATCTTGTCAATATTCTCACATTTTACTTCCGAAAGCATCTGCTCGTAGAGGCTAAACGTTTAGAGTCGAGGTTGCAGACAAGCGCGATTCTCATTAATCCAGCAGCGAACTTCCGCAAGGCAGCGACTGCGATTGATGTAGACCGCATCATCTTAGGTTGGAGCGGGATTAATCACTTCGGGCTTTATAACACGTTCACGCAGACTGTTTCGCGCCAAGTCAAGGAACTCCGGGCAAACGGTATTTTTGTGGATGCTGGATTTATTCAGACAGCGAAAGATGTTGCTTGGGCGGTCTCGCCGCAGAAAGCAGGGGGTGTTGATGGTTTGTGGGTGGACGATGTGCCTTA
>JAPOOP010000704.1 GCA_026713385.1 Candidatus Poribacteria bacterium
GCGAGTTTCAAACGGAAGTCAGTAAGATCGTTAGCATCGTCAAATACCTGAGTGAATTCACCTTCATTGACCAAGCCAGTATCAAACCACTGCGTTGTCCCGGGTTTCCATCTGAAGAGTTTCTGCTCAGATTCCATATAGTAAGCAGTATCACTGACAGCGAAACTTCCGAAAAAACTCCCAAGAAGTTTAACGATGCTTTTCTCAACGACCTGACTATATACCTCACGGACTCTATCTACATCCATGTCTTCAGAGTTCATCACATCTTCAAGACTAAGTTTCTCATCCACTTCAATAATTTCCTGATCTTCGTTTTGCCCTGTTGCTAAAAGATCTCTTTCCATTTCTTCACGAACTGCTGCTAAAAGGTCCTCTGTCATTTCTTCACTCACCGACTCGTTAGAGTCTTTCCCTTCCAAAATCGGCATTCCGGAGACAGGAATTAACCGATTGTCTTCATCAGAGAGTTGGAAAAGTTGAGGTGGCATTTCTTTGACCCCTCTGATATAGAGCGTGTCATTGAATTCCAGAACCGCCGTAAGATTCAGGGTATCCGCTGAAACTGGGGTCCAGGACTCGCCATCGTCAGGTGAGACGGTAAGTGTCTGTCCCAGGTTGGCGTAGAGTTTGTTAGGCGTAGCGACTAAATCCATGACCCCCGTCTTTACCAGCCCCGTGTTAAATGGGTGCCATGTTTTACCCGCATCGGTTGTGCGATGAATCCCAAACGGTCCACTTTTGTAGAGGATATTCGTAGTGGGACTATAGCCTATATCTGAAGTAAGGATATTCGTCATAGCGGAGATATAGTCTATATCTGAAATGTTTGAACCCAAGTTAACCCAAGTTTTACCTGAATCATTTGAGTAATAACTTTTTCCACCATTTAGGACCAAAATATTTTCTTCTGCTGCGATGATTTCGGTGTCCGAAATAGGTCCTGTTCCTGAATCGCTAACTTGTCCCGCGATTGTGAAATCGAAACCAATTTCCTGCGAAGGTTCTGTTTCTACAATAAAATCTAATGCTTGCCACGAGTCTCCTAAATCCGTTGAGCGATAGAGGGACAGAGTTGTTTCCATCGTCATTCGCATTGAGGCTATTGGTGAAATCTCCTGTGCTGTAACCTCAGGACCTACGGCAACATAGAGTTGGTGTTCTGCGCCTTCCAAGGCTCGGACATTCTCGGATTCTCCTACCGGCAGTTGTTCCCAACCTTCAGATCTGCGGCGATAAAGTCCAGCATCCGTTCCGACAAATAGGGTGTTTTCAATAGCAGTAATCGCACGAATCTTTCTATCATTTATGCCATCGTTCAGAGGTGTCCAGGATTTCCCAGCATCTATAGACTGGAATACGCCATCAGCGAGTGCCAAGTACATTATAATAATATTGGCTTGCGTCCCATCTGTTATAATAAGGTCAATCAACTGTCCTTCAGGACGTGTTCCCAAGGGGTTCCATGTCTCGCCTTTATCTGCGGAAGCAAGCACTTCGGTATCGGAGACGATATAGAGGGTATCCCCGTGTTCTGTGATTTGCCATGATCCCTGAATAGAAAGGTTAGGCGTGATGGATCGCCATGCGTTTCCATCGTTTGTCAACGTGTAGAGATCTGTGCCTGCGCCGGCGTAGAGATTACCATTCGCTGTGACGAACAGACTCTGGACGCTACCACCTACGGGTCCCTTTGTCTGGGTCCACTGCGGTTTGGGGGTTGCAACCCGTGCGTTGTCAACAGGGAGTGTAGCAAAAAGGGTTTCGTCGGATTGCTGACCTGATCCCGGACCTTTCCCGGGGGTAACTGAACTGCCGGGTTGAGACCGAACTGCGGGTTTCGCGGGTGAGTCTATGACAAAGACTGCGTCAATAATCTCGACAGTCGGCTCAGAAGTGGCACTGAAGCTATAGGGTTTCTGAAAACGGGAGAGATATTGCGTGCCAACACCCATCAATAGGAAAATTAAAACAGCGGAGGCGGCAGAAACTGCCAAGGGTGCCACCGGTTTACTCACAGCAGATGGCGGAATAGGGGATATACGTGAAACTTCCTGCATGATGTTTTCCGTTAAGTTGTCAGGGAGTTGGAAACTACCAAGATTCTCTTGAAGCACGTCTTCCTCTTGCCGCAAACGGTTGCGTGCACGACCGAGTCGGCTCTTGATGGTGTTCTGGGACACACCGAGAAACTCGGAAATGGATTTGATCGTCATCTCGCCAAGGTAATGCATCATCATTACCGTCCGTTCGCTTTCCGGTAATTTCTTGAGTAGTTTCTTGACCACCTCACGACGCGTCTCATCGGCTTCAGACTCCTGTTTTTCTGCTATATATCGAGAATATGACACTTTGTCCACCTCATTCGTATTGTCGGCATCTAAGGATTCCATCGGCAAACGACTCTTTTTGAGCCAGTCGCGACACAAGTTCGCCGCGATAACATACAGCCAGCCTGGGAACTGGGTATGATTTTTCAATGTTCCGAGTTTCTGATACGCGGTGAGGAACGCGTCTTGCGTAATTTCTTGTGCGATATGAAAATCACCGATCTTCCGCCACGCAAGTGTGTGAACCCCTTTCTGATATTTCTTGACCAAAGGACTGAATGCGTCCTGATCGCCCTGTAATATACGTCGGATGAGTTCA
>JAPOOP010000308.1 GCA_026713385.1 Candidatus Poribacteria bacterium
CGATTCATCGCACGTTCTAAAGTGGGCATAACGGGCAATAAATGGTTTCCCGACTACAAACCAACGGACTTGTAGAATTCTTGGAAAACTGAGTAGTCCTAAGATCAGCTTATACAGAATTGACTTTTCAGCTTCTCGTTGCTATACTGGATGTCAAGGTAGGTACACATTGATGCTCCGAAAATTTTTCTCTTCTCCGCTCCTATTGTTAACTATCGGTGTATTGTGCTGGAGTACGCCCATCTTTGCGCACGATGCTTTCTATCCACACCATCGCGATGATTTTGAAAGCATGACACGCCGTCGCGAGTTGCGAGGCACCGTTATCCTGAGTACCACCGTCTTTCTTTGTGTGCTTGGGACGCTCATCTACTTCGCTTTACGGAAGAGCAAAGATATTGATGACACAGACGAAAGTGACGCAAAAACGGTTCAGGAACGCTTGGCGGACGCAGCAAATAGAGCGGCACGTGCGGCGGAATATGTCCTCAACACGGAGGGGAACGTTGCGAAAGCCGCCGAAATGGCTCTCACAACATACGCTGAAGCATCCGGTGTGACATGGCAACCGCGTTCTTATGGACGGAGTCATGCTGAATCAGCTCCGTATCAAATTCGGTGCAAGATTGGATCCGATATTGTTACCCTTAGCATCAATACTGAAGTTGTTCAATTAAAAGCGGAACACCACTATTCAACTTTTCTAAATCAGCGGGCAGGGTTCGGTTCGCAAGGAACGCCGAAAAGTGCAAATGTTGTGCTGAAAGTCGCAGGTGAGGAAAAGGAAGAAAATGTTTAGTGTGAGGAACCAGTAAGTTACGCACTGAGGCGGTTGATGAGCGACGCGCTATAACCCGCACCGAAACCGTTATCGATATTCACAACGGTGACACCGGACGCACAACTGTTTAGCATCCCTAATAGAGCGGCAAGCCCTCCGAAACTGGCACCATAGCCGATACTCGTCGGCACAGCGATGACTGGGCAGTCTACTAATCCACCGACAACACTTGGGAGTGCGCCTTCCATGCCGGCAACGACGATGATAACCCGTGCGTTTAGGAGTTTCTCGTGATTGCTCATGAGTCGGTGTAATCCTGCCACACCGACGTCGTAAAGACGTTCTGGTTGGTTACCCATCATCAGTGCGGTTTCGACGGCTTCCTCGGCTACTGGTAAGTCGGAGGTACCGGCAGAAACGACGAGTATGCCTGAAACACCTGCATTTTCATCAGATTGCGAGACGGTAATCGTTCGTCCAAGCTCATTATAGCGTGCTGTCGGTTGAACTTCTTTCACCGCTTTATACATGTCAGATGTGGCACGCGTTGCGAGGAGGGGATGTCCTGCGGCGAGGATACGTTCGCTAATCTGCTTGACGTGGTCTACTGTCTTTCCTTGACAGAAGATGACTTCAGGGAATCCTGTACGAAGTTGACGATGATGATCGATTTTTGAAAATCCTAAGTCTTCAAAAGGGAGTGTGCGGAGGGATTGCATGGCATCATCCACTGCAATCTCTCCGCCTTTAACCTGTTCGAGCAGGATTTTCAGCTTTTCAATTTCCATTCATTTAATAGGGTGGCACGTCTACTGATTACTGTGCCTATAGGGACGTGCCTCAGTATCCGAGACCTTTTATTTTCTCCGCGCACTGCGGGAAAACGTTTAGGCTTCCTCGGTAGCCTCTTCGTCAGTTTCTTCGGTGTTGCCGACACCTGGAATTGATCCGGCGATCTTGGTGCGAACATCTGCGGAGACTTTACGACCGGTCTCCACAGCACCTTTCACCTGCTCACCAGCTTGTTGGATGCGTTCTTTTCCACTGTCTACAATGGTGTGAACGCTTTCTCTGCCCTGTTCCATCATAGTCTGAACGCCTTGCCGCGCACTGTCACTGGTTTGGTTCGCGAACTCAACCGTTCTGTTTTTTGCATCAATCGAAGTGTCACGAATCTTGCGTCGGGTTTCCTTGCCGGAACTCGGGGCATAGAGCAGGCTGATAACAGCACCTGCCATAAAGCCGGTAAAAAATGCGCAAATCATTGCAAGCCCGTTGTTCTGTTCATTATTACTCATTTTTTTATCCTTTCTATTAAGTTGAGATTGTTTTGGTGCAGCTTGCAAATCTCCAAATTTGGAGTTGTTTGAGTGCAGCTTGCAGATGTCCAAAACACGTTGTTCAAATTTACGAAAATCAGGGTGGAAAGTTTCAATTCTCGTGTTTATTTCTTGCGAACTTCTTTTCTCACGGAGTCCTGTTGCAGTTTAAATACTATGCTGCTTTTTTAGTATAGGAAACTGACAATTGTGCCTAATGTGGTTATTCGTTAGACGCAGCGGACATTGGGACATCCTCTTCGGGGTCCGATGTTTGTGTGAAACCGAAACTATCCCATCCGGCTTTGATCCCCTGCCACAGACTTACAGCATCAGCAAGTGAAACGGCTATCTGATTGCGGAAAAACGCCGCTTGTTCGATCGTCTGCCCAGAAAAACGACTCACTTTTTGAACCAATTCATCAAGTTCTTGGAGGCTTTGGTTCAGGGCACTGCTCATTTCTTGGATATTGTGCACGGTGGGTTGGATTTCAGACTCGCTAATCCCTTGTAAGGAAGCCGTCAATCCATTCAGATTCTGTAGCAATTCCGGCAGCTCCTTGTTCACCTCTTTTACCGTCCTATCCACATCGGTAATCAATTCTCCGATTTCTTGATTAACAATGCTTTCAACGGAGTTCAACGTATTTCGAATGCTGTTCAGCGAATTTCGGAGGCTACCGACAGCGGCACACATATATCCCGCAAGAGCTGTGAGGGCAATTAGAAGAATCCCTAAACTGAATTTCCAAAAAAGTGAGGCAATCAAACTCCAATCCATAACATCTCCTTTGTGCATTTAAACCACCACTTCCGGTCAGTGGCTTTTCAGTTACACATCTACCTTACAAAAAGTGGTGTCTGCAAACTTAGGCTTTAAGGTGTTGTCCGACAATTTCGCTGGTTTTTGCAATTGC
>JAPOOP010000266.1 GCA_026713385.1 Candidatus Poribacteria bacterium
CATTGCAACTCGACGCAGCAGAAATCGCACCGCAGGTGACGTGGGGCACGAACCCTGGTATGGTGACCGATGTGACAGGACGTGTCCCGGATCCAGCAGACATGGCGACAGCCGACGAAAAGACTGCTACCGAGCACGCTTTAGCATATATGGATCTCAAACCCGGCACGCCAATCACAGATATTCCGGTAGATAGGGTTTTCATCGGGAGTTGCACCAACTCCCGTATCAGCGATCTACGCGTTGCCGCGGAAGTCGCAAAGGGTAGGAAAGTCGCAGATACCGTTAGTGCAATGGTCGTTCCGGGTTCACAGGCGGTCAAACGCCAAGCGGAAGCGGAAGGGCTTGATGAGATTTTTCGTGCCGCGGGCTTTGAATGGCGTGAAGCCGGTTGTAGTATGTGTCTCGGTATGAATCCTGATACGCTAATGCCGGGGCAACGCTGTGCCAGCACATCAAACCGGAATTTTGAAGGCAGACAGGGCAAAGGCGGACGCACGCACCTCGTGAGTCCACAGATGGCGGCTGCGACTGCAGTCACGGGTCGTTTTGTGGATATTCGGACGTTTGGATAGGCCAAATACAGACTTGTACGGGATGCCAAGGGTATACGAAGAACATATTCGCTATCAAGGTAAATACGGAGGTAACAATGGAATCTACCATTATTGAAAAAATTAGGCAACTTCCGCCCGAACTCCAAGAAGAAGTCATTCATTTCATTGATTTCCTGCGAACAAAAAAAAGTTCAAAAGGAAGAAAAAGACCGAACTTGGAGTGGATTGGTGGCTTAAAGGCGTATCGTGACCAGTACACTGCCCTCGAACTTCAGAAAAAGGCGTCAGATTGGAGGGATTAGTGTACCTCGCGGATACCAATATTTTTCTTGAAGCCTTGCTGGGACAAGACAGAAAGGACGATGTCCAATCATTCTTACAGACTGTTGACTTGAGCGCAATCTTCATAACAGATTTATCTCTTCATTCCATAGGTATTATTCTCTATCGATTGAAGAATTTCGCGCTCTTTAGCTCGTTCATAGAGGATATAATTGTTGATGGAGTTGGCGTTCTCTCATTGCCTCCTGAAGATCTTAAAACGCTGTACCTAACAGCCGATAAATTTAACCTTGACTTTGACGATGCATACCAATATGCTGTCGCTACGAAATATGAGATGCAACTCATCAGTTTCGATACGGATTTTGATGGAACTGAAAGGAGACGAAAGGAACCGATTGAGGTGTTAAATGAAATACAAGGGTAGTATGAAACCCAAATTCGCCTAAAAATATCATAGAACACTAAAAGGAGAAAACGGAAACATGGAAGCATTCAAAGAACACGTTGGATTTGTCGTCCCGCTTGACCGGATTAATGTTGACACCGACCAGATCATCCCGAAGCAATTTCTGAAACGGATTGAACGCACAGGCTTCGGTGAATTTCTCTTTAACGACTGGCGTTACCTTGAGAATGGTGATCCGAACCCAGAATTCGTATTGAACCTCCCACGCTACGCAGATGCGAGTATTCTCATCGCAGGCGTAAACTTCGGTTGTGGCAGCTCCCGCGAACACGCGCCATGGGCACTCCAACAATACGGCTTCAAGGCGATTCTCGCGCCCTCGTTTGCCGACATTTTCCGAAATAATTGCTACAAAAACGGCATCCTACCGATAGCCTTACCTGCGGACATTATTGCCTCGCTCAGTCAAGAGGCACACAACACTGAGGGATACCAGTTAATGGTAGACCTGGATCAGCAGTCGGTGATCTGTCCGGATGGCACAGCACACACTTTTGAAATTGGCGATTTTGAGAAGTACTGCCTGCTAAACGGACTTGATGAAATTGGCTGGACTTTGCAATATGAAGCAGACATTGCCGTTTATGAGAACCAGAATCCGTCATAGTTCCACAACATTCCTGTCTATAGGCATCAATTGGGTATGCTCCAGTGGAATTCCTAATTCCATCCTTCCATTCAATTAGGTAGGTGCGGTTTCCTAACCGCACCGAACTTCATTGTCCAGTCCAACCTACGAACCGTCTAACTTTCCGCGGAGTACTTCTTATAAATCTGAAGAAACCAAACATTTATCGGTTAACCATAATATACCTGTTGCCATCAAAAAAATCCGCCTAACCTTAGTATAAGGAGTAAAAATGCCCTACAAAGCTGTTATATTCGATCTGTTTGGAACTTTGGTCGAAAATTTCAGCAGTCAAGCTTACGACCAAGTCCAGGTTCAAATGGCTAAAATCCTTGACATTCCATTCGCAAAATTCCGGCAAGTCAGGGTGGCATAAATGAGGAATCCCAAAATGAAAACTTTACCAGACAAAATCGCTCTCAATCTTGACAATAACACAGAAGTGTCCGTCAAAGGGTTCATCGCACCGATTGAGGACATGGATCCGAATTTCCATGAAGAATGGGATGCGTTGGCAAATTTGCGTGTTGCTGAACGAGAAAAAGGATATTCTACTTCGGTTTTCCGAGCGTTTCTTCCAAATGAGCCTGTCTCCGTTGGGGACTCTTGGCAGATTGACGACGAAGGCGCGCGTGCTTTGCTGAAGCAGTTTCAACCCAATCCGAATCTGGATATGCACATTAATGCAGGAGATTCCCGTGGTTTGTGGGCGTGTCTACGCGCTTACAATGATGAATTCGCTGATATCGTGTTTCGGATCCATGCGGCGTTTGCCTTAACGGACGGTTGGTTCACACCTTCTCAGCTTGCTGGACATCTGGTTATTGACCGTCCGAAGAAAAGTGTCGTGTTTTTCCAGATGCGCGTTCCTGAAGATACATGGTTTGATGTCAATTGGAAAAAACACAAAGATCACTCGGGTTTTACGACAGCTGGTGGAGTTTGCCCACAAATGGAACTCCTTACAGGAATACAAATTCCGAACTCTGAATATACCGAATCCATCACACAAAAAGAAGCGGAACGCGCGCTTATACGGCGTTTCTACAAATCGCAACGAATTAACTGGGTATCGCTCGAAGAAGCACTGGAAATGGCAGAAAAAATGCAGAAACCGGTCCATGCCATTTCAATAGATGGACCGCTCGCCGACGAGGCATGCTGAGGGAGCGGCAAAAGCTTGAGGGCAGTTGTCCTCTCCGACGAACGGATTATCAAATTTCTGAACGAAAATTTTATCAATACATGGATACGCAATATTGACCTGAGGCACATGCGCGATACTATAGGATTTGACGGAATATCTCCGTTGGCACGTACAATCATTAGTAACAAATGGCGGCGAGGTCCAGTAGATACATGGATTATATCCCCTGAACTTGAAGCGATAGGACATGTAGCCGTCAATGATTACCTTGGGAACAACAGACGTAAAGATGGCACTTTGGAAAGTGAGAATTACCTTCTCTTCCTCGCGGATTCCTTAGCAGGAAAGCTCCCCGGATTCGGGAATACTGTTCTCACACCCGAGCAACCCTCGCAACGGATATTGGACGTTGTTCGCACCCCAGAATATGGACATCAAGACTACACGGTTGTCGCAATTGATACCACAGCGTTTGAAAACGGCGGCACACTCGTTATTGATGTTGAAGTAGGTGATGAAAAGGCGTACGGGTCCTTTCATCTGCTGGATGCTGATCACAGACTTACCTTTGATCCTTATTACAAACGTCCCGAAGGAATCCTTCTTGAGGAATCGCACGACACAGGTTGGTTGGGTCCCAATGAAACGGGACAAATGACACATCATTTTGA
>JAPOOP010000706.1 GCA_026713385.1 Candidatus Poribacteria bacterium
ATCTCGCCTACAAATCACCGATGTAACAGGCAATGAAAAAGAAGGCGAAGTAGTATATGACCGGATGCACCTCTTTCCTACGACCCGTCACTAACTTCAGAAACGCTAACGAGATAAACCCGAAGCCGATGCCGTCTGTAATACTGAAGGAGAGCGGCATCATCAGCATCGTAAGGAACGCAGGGATCGATTCTGTGAGGTCTTCCCAATCAATCTGACTGACATTCCTGAGCATCAACCCACCGACAACGATGAGTGCTGGGGCGATAATCGGATAGAGGAAAGCAGATTGGCTGATCTGAAACCCACCACCAACAATCTTAACAAGCGGATATAGAAAAACGGACAGCAACATGAAAATCCCAGTAAAGGCAGCGGTGAGACCTGTCCGTCCGCCTTCGGTGATGCCCGTTGCACTCTCAATAAAACATGTCACAGTCGAGGTACCCAGTAAGGCACCGCCAACGGTACTCCCTGCATCCGTCAAAAGTGCCCCTCTGGCTTTTGCAAGTTTTCCCTCTTCCATCAGCTCCGCTCTATAACCGATGGCCGTGAGCGTCCCGATGCTATCAAACATATCAATCGCAAAAAACACAAAGATGACGGGAATGAGTTTCTGAATGGTTTCCAGTCCGGCAAATATATCCGGAAACTGTAGTTTAAAGAGCGTTGGCTCGATGGATGGCGGTGCCGCGACAACCCCTTCATACGAGGCTGTTCCAATCATGAGGTTGGCAACAGCTGAAACAAGGATACCAATCAGGATAGCACCTCGCACCTTGCGTGCGATGAGTGTGAGCGTTACAGCAATCCCGAAGATTGAGAGGAGTACGGGTCTGGTGTCAAGAGCACCGCGGGTTATAAACGTGGCAGGATCTTTTGTAATGATTCCACTCCACTGTAGTCCGATGAAGGCAATAAACAGCCCAATCCCGATAGCAATCGCGTTTTGGAGCGAGTGCGGAAGAGCGTTCATGATGGCTTCACGTATCCCCACAAATGACAGTATGAAAAACAGCATACCTGCTATGAAAACAATACCTAACGCTTCCTGCCAAGGTATGCCTTTACCTAAGCAGAGATCAAAAACGAAGTAGGCATTAAGACCCATACCCGGAGCCAATACAACAGGATAATTCGTAAAGTACGCCATACAGAACGTTGCGAGTGCACTGGATAGGCAAGTCGCAACCATAACGGCACCATAATCCATACCACACAACGAAAGCATTGAGGGTTGCACGAAAATTATATATGAGATTGTCATAAAATTCGTAAGACCTGCAACGAATTCGCGTCTCAACGAAGTGCCGCTCTCTTTTAACGCAAATAACTTTTCAAGTATCATCTTCCCTCCTTTTATGGTTTTCAGTACGCCTGCTGCGCAGGCTTTCAGTTGTTAGTTAAAGAAATTCTTGTGGCATTCACGCAAAACACAAACATCACACGTCTTAACTTAACTGATAACTACGTTAACTGATAACTCTTAAAAGTTTGGCTGAAGCACACCATAAGGCAATTGTTCCCCTTTCAAACCCGTAAGCAGATTTTCCATCGCCATTGTCATCATCTTCATCCGCGTTTGGACAGTAGCACTACCGAGATGTGGGGCAATGATAACATTGTCCAAACTGAGAAGCGGATGGTCGGTATTAATCGGTTCTGGCTCGGTTACATCAACGGCGGCACCTGCAATCTGACCTTGCTTGAGCGCGTCGTATAAAGCGTAATGGTCAACGACAGGACCCCTCGCGATATTGATTAAAATGGCTGTCTTTTTCATCAAAGCGAGTTCCGCTTCGCCGATGAGGTGCGTTGTTTCCTCTGTCAACGGGACGTGGAGCGTCACGAAATCGGAGACTTTCAACAGATTTTCAAGTGTTACGTATTCTACGCCGAGCTCCTGTTCCCAGTCGGGGCGGCGTTCACGTTTGTGATAGAGGACGCGCATGTCAAAGGCTCTTGCACGTTTGGCAACTGCATGCCCAATTCGTCCCATGCCTACAATCCCTAAAGTCGAATGATGTACATCGGTTCCCCAGAGGATGTTTGGGTCATAGTAATGCCATTGTTTAGCAACTTGAACGTGGTTATGTGCCGGAACAATATTTCGAGCGGTGGCGAGTAGAAGTGCCATAGTCATGTCAGCGGTGGTATCGCTGAGGACACCTGGTGTATGCCCAACCGCGATCCCTCGTTCTCTACACGCTTCAACATGAACGTGGTCATAACCGACCCCAACGACAGAGATAGCTTTGAGATTCGGTGATGTAGCAATCATTTCTGGAGAGACCGGTTCATGTCCATAAGTCATTAACCCATCAAGTGGCGGAATTTTTTCAGCGATGGGTGGTAAAATGGCACTCGTGTGCCACATATCGACCTCGCATTCTTCTGCGATCTTCGCACGGATTTCTTCTGGGATAGGACGTGTAATAAAGACTTTAAAGCGTGACAAAGCACTCCTCCTTATATTAGCCATCGGCTATCGGCAGTCAGCCATCAGCAGAATGGCTATCGGAAACCGTCGGTTGTCGGCTTTCAGCAAAGAGGTTCTCTTGCTGACCACTGACGGCTGAGGCTATCTTGCTGGCTACTTCTTTGCTGACGGCTGATGGCTGACCACTATTCTTCTGACTGCTATTTATGATCTGCGATAAAAAATCCGTATCGGTGTGCCGTGAAATCCGAATTCCTCCCGAATACTGTTAATCAGATACGACTCATACGGCTGCTGCACGCGATGTATATTCCGTCCGAAGATTAAGAAAGTTGGCGGTTTGGTCTCCATCTGTGTGATATATTTGAGGGCAGGGCGCGCACCTTTAACCCGCGGGGGTGGATGTGCATTGCGCAACTCCAGAAGCAAGTCGTTGAGTGCTGGTGTTGGAATATGGGTACAATACTCACGGTACACCTCAAGTGCGGTCGTCAATATTTGCGTAACGCGTTGCCCTGTTAGCGCGGAAACAAAAACGCGCGGGACGTAGCCGAGTTGTGGGAGTTGCGCATCTATCGCATCCATAAACGCCGGATGTGTCGTGTTATCTTTGTCGATCAGATCCCATTTGTTCATGACTAAAACGGAAGCTTTCCCCTGTCGTTCAATGAAATTGGCGATAGTCTTATCCTGTTGCGCGACATCTTGGGTTACATCCAGGACAAGCACAGCGATGTCGCTTTGGCGAATGCTGTGTATCGCACGTTGCACGGTTGCGGATTCAAGCTCATCGTTGATAGCGGATTTACGCCGCATGCCTGCCGTATCAACTATTTCAAAAGGGATATTGTCGTGAACGATTCGGATGTTCACCGCGTCACGGGTGGTGCCGGGGCGGTCATCGACAATCATTCGTTCCTCACCCAAAAGACTGTTGATAAGTGATGATTTCCCGACATTCGGTCTGCCGACGATAGCGATTTTCATTGTGGCAGACGCGTCTTGGACAGTTTCGTCAGTCTCCGGTAGGGTTTCAACGACACGGTCAAGCAGTTCCCGAATCCCATCGTTTTGGACGCACGATGTCCATATTGGCTCTGCCAATCCGAGTGCGTAAAACTCGGCGGCTTCATTGTGAAATCGGTCGCTATCTACCTTATTGACCACAAGGAAAATAGGTTTATCAGTGGTTCTGAGTTTATCAACGACAACCATATCGTGCGGCATGATACCGGTCCGTGCGTCAACGACGAAGAGGACAAGGCTTGCCTCAGCCAAAGCAGCATCCACCTGCAATTGAACATTATCAATAAGTCGATCGTCCGGATTGATGTCCAAACCGCCGGTATCTACAATGGTAAAAGCGCGGTCTGACCATTCCACGTCAGCATAGTTTCTGTCGCGCGTCACGCCGGGCGTATCATGAACGACAGCGTATTTACGCGTGGGGCGACTGTCGGCGTATTGGCTATCAGCCATCGGTTGTCCGCTTTCAGTATGTGGCGGTTGCGTTTGTTTTTCACTGCCACGAGATTCTCTTGACTGACTGCTGAC
>JAPOOP010000241.1 GCA_026713385.1 Candidatus Poribacteria bacterium
ATCTCCTTGTCGGAGTGTTGTGCTGTTGAATTAAGGATAAATTGCCGATGATGACACTATTTTCACCGACCTGTGCCGTGATACCGTGTCCAGTGACGGCTTCAAACTGACTCGGTGTAGCGATATCCAGTCCACGTTCCTTAGCCGCTTGGACAACCGCCTTTCCGATAGGGTGTTCACTACCAAGTTCCGCAGCAGCGGATAGTTGTAGAAGTTCTGATTCGTCTTCATCCGTGAGAATATCCGTAAGCGTGAGTTTTCCCTCTGTCAAGGTGCCTGTCTTATCGAGGACAATTGTGGTTAACTCTCCAGCGCGCTCAAGTGCCTCACCGTTTCGGAAGAGGATACCGCGCTGCGCACCAATACCGGTTCCCATCATAACGGCAGTTGGCGTGGCAAGTCCCAATGCACAAGGGCAAGCTGTGACAAGAATCGCAACTAAACGGAGCATTGCTGGGGTGAATCCTTCTCCGATGAGGAACCACCATACGAGAAACGTCACAACGGCAATCCCGCTGACGACAGGCACAAACACATTTGTGACCGCATCGGCGGCGCGTTGGATAGGAGGTTTGCTCTGTTGTGTTGTATGTACCAATTGGACAAGACGGGTAAGTGCCGTTTCTGTCCCGATATGTGTCGCTTCCATTGTGAGCATTCCACTCTGGTTCATCGTCGCTACGGTCACAGGGTCGCCGGGTCCTTTATCTACGGGCAGACTTTCTCCGGTAAAGACGCTTTCATCAATGGCACTTTTGCCGCTGCGCACCACACCATCAACAGGAATACTTTCGCCGGGACGTACAAGAAGGACATCTCCTACGCCGACCTGTTCAATAGGAATGTGCTGTTCTTCGCCGTTTTCTAAGCGGCACGCTATTTTAGGGGAAAGTTGAGGAAGTTTTTTGAGGGCTGCGTTTATTTTACCTTTGGCACGTGCTTCAAGAAGTTTCCCTAACTTAATCAATGTAATGATAACAGCGGCAGTCTCAAAATAGACGTGAGTCCCGAAGCGCGCTCCCTCGCCCATCCCTAATGCGATCGTTACAGTGAGGCTATAGAGAAACGCCACAGATGAACCCATAGCGACAAGGACATCCATATTGGCAGATCGGTTGCGTAAGGCTTTAAATCCGCCAATGTAATAGTCCCAAGCAACATAACCCTGCACAGGTAACGCTAAACCAAACATGAGCCAGTTAACCCAGTTTGCTGATGCCCACGCGCCTAACAGGTTCATATCTCTACCCATGCTGATCAGGAAAAGTGGGAGCGTGAAGATGACCCCGACGATGAATTGCATCTTTTGGCGTCGGAACTCCTTAGCGCGAGCTGCGTCTTCTTCGTCCGCATCAACTACGTCAAAACCGAGATCTCGGATCTTGTCGACGATGGCTTCCTCGCTGAGCGTGGATGCATCAAAGGTAACAGCGGCATATTCAGTGGCGAGGCTGACCTCTGCGGCAAGGATACCATCCATCTTTTTAAGATGACGTGTGATGGTGCTTGCACAGTTTTCGCAGTGCATCCCTGTGATGGGAAGGTTAAGTTGGTATTCCATTTTCATTGGTTCTCCGTCAGGGAAAGTCGGGAATCGGAGTTCCCTCCTACAGAAATTCCGACCCTCTCTGGCACTTAAAAAGTCACTTTACCAATTTTAGCACATTGCAGACAAGGGATGCAAGGACAGGATACAATGGGTAAAAGTCTTTCAACTATCCTAAATGGACAGGTAGACCCGTTTCAAGAGACTCATTGGCAGCGATGGACAAAATAGCAGTTTTAGCGGCATCGGAATAAGGGGATCGGATTGCACTGCCATCACCTGTGCGGACTGCCTGAATAAAAGTGCTGTCCATGTCAATTGTGCAATTGTTTTTCGGATTCCACGTAGTCGTCTCATCAGCAGTGGAGAGCACAAGGGCACTACGGAGATGGTATTCAAGCGAACCGTCCTCACAGAAAATGTCTAAGCCGGAACGTCGCATCCCATTCGTCGTGAAGCAGGCGGAAAACATAATACCGAAGACTCCACTCTCAAATTGCAATGAAACGGCAGATGCTTCCTCAATATCGTAATCGGCATTTGGGATCATATCATTGCGTGCGACAGCGTAGACCGTTTTAACTTCACCGAAGAGGTACCTCGCCATATCAAATTCGTGTGTCGTCTGTTCCGTGTGCTGTCCACCGGATTTCGCCTTCTCGCGCCACCATCCACCCGGCAT
>JAPOOP010000707.1 GCA_026713385.1 Candidatus Poribacteria bacterium
TGAATTGGTCAGTGATCCGTGGGTACAAGAGGACGGTTATGTGGCTGTCCGGGATGCCCCTGGACTGGGAGTCACGGTGCGCGAAGATGTGGTGCAAAAATATCTGTTTGGATAGAACCTATCTCATAAATACGGGTTCATAGGTGTCTGAATAAGGTAGGTGCGGTTTCTAACCGCACCGGATCTTACATGCAAACCGTGTATACCCAAAAAACGTCTTTAGTCCCGTAGGATTTATTTGCTTGGGGTTTTTCATAGGGGTTTTTGATAGGGCGTTTCCCTTTCCTCAAATTTCCCTTTCTTCAGCATTTGTGTAGAAACTAAGGTTTCAGTACACGCGCTTCATCAAATTTATTGACTAAGTAAGCAACACCGTCACCCTCAGATATACCTAAGACAATCCTGGCTTTTCCATCAGGCGCGAAAAGTGATAGGACTCCGCCGCCCTCATTAACCATGAGAGAAGCACCAGTTTTCTCCTTCGATCCCTGAGTTGTCACAACGCCGTTACCCTCGGCAACCAAAAGAGAAGCGGCACCCATTCCCTTTGGACCATAAGTGATCACACGTCCACCATTTCTGTCCCAAGAGATATGAACTCGGGGATCCATATCATCACTCATTAGCCTTATATCCTTACGCACGATTAACTCTCCGACGGTCAGTTTATCAATCGTTTCGTATCCAAATTGTGCTGTAGTTTCACTGCTCATGCTACCAAACATAAAACCCGCAAGGGTCAGCAACCCACCTAAAAACATATATTTCAACTTTTCACGCAATCTAAACTGCATTAAGTTCTCCTTTTCAAATGTGGCTCCATTACATTGCTTTCACGACACCTTTGATATAACTACCCTCTCCGCCCGTTGCTTCCTTGAGAAGTGCCGGATAATCCTCAAGCGCGACAACGTGCGTTACAAGCGGCTTTAAGTCAATATGCCTACGCTCAAGAAGCCGGATCGCTGGTGGAAATGTATCCCGAATCTTTGCTCCCGGCGACGAACTTACCAAGTTAAACGCACCGCCATGCCACTCGGAACCGTTGAATGTCACTTGCTCTCGAATACAACCGAAAAGATTGATATGTCCACCTCTGCGAACAATCTTCGTAGCGAGATTTAACCCCGCACCTTTGCCAGAACAGTCGAACACCACGTCAATTTGACGTGTTCTTAGCTCCGATACCAACTCGGAAGCATCAATTTCCTTGGGATTATATGTGTGTTTCGCACCGAGCGATTTTGCCAGTTTCAGACGTTTCTCAACGAGATCAATGGCGATAAGGTCATACGTGTAGAATCGACTCAGTGCTTGGACGAACATAAGCCCCATAAAACCGCAACCGATAACTGCAACGTTGTCAGCAGGTCGCAATGGAGCAGTGTCAAGACCTGTTACAACACATGAAACCGGCTCAACAAGCCAAAATTCATCCGCAACATCCGATTCTGGAAGGACATATATGTCTTCGGTTGGGCAGTTCTTGATACCATCGAATCCCAACGCTACGCTCGCAACGCGCATCCCTTCCTCAATATCCCGGACACCGCTCCCCACTTTTGTGACATAACCAACGCCTTCATGACCGGGGGGCGCGTAACCACCGTCCCGAAAGGTCGCTAAGTCCCATGCACAGACACCACACGCGGCATGCTGAACTTGCACTTCACCAGCCTGTGGATCGGATACATCAATATCAATGATCTCGACCCCACCTTTTTCTCCATATTTGACCGTTTGCGTTTTCATCAGTTGATACGCTCCCTCATAGATTGGTTCAATTAGGTTCCCCAGATTATAGCGGATAGTGCACACACAATTACCACCTCAGTCTCAGATGCACACTACCAGTTCGTATGAGACCCATCCCGTCGACGAAGGTGCGGCGGTTCCGCGAATTTGAAGGTCTGTGCCGTTACGAGTTCTTCGTTAACTTCAACACCTAAGCCTGGACCGTCGGGTACCGGTATAGATGCGCCTTCGAGTTTGTGTTGTACGGGAAATAGATCGTCATCGTAATGTCCAGATTTTTCTGTTGGAGAGACTCGAATTTCTAACCAGGCAAAATTGGTGACAGCAGCCGCCAGATGAACCGTCGCAGCCGTGCAGATGGGACCTAATGGATTGTGCGGCATCAGGTCGATATAGTGTGCCTCAGCCAAGCCCGCAACCTTCATTGATTCCGTCAACCCACCGACGTTGCACACATCAAGTCGGGCAAAGTTCGTAATACCGCGTTCCAGGTACGGGAGAAACTGCCACTTACTGGAGAATTCCTCGCCAATCGCGAATGGGACATCGACCATCGTCCGCAGAGATTCATACGCCTCAGGGGTCTCATCTCGGATCGGCTCCTCCAAAAAGTCGAGCGTGCCAGAGGGCATACGTTGGCAGAAAGATGCCGCTTCCGCAACGCTGAGCCGATGATGATAGTCGATGCCCAGGACAGGTTCAGACCCGATGGCTTCTCGGAGTGCCGTCAACCACTCTGCCGCAAGACTGATGGATTCGCGTGGCTCAAAGATGTTTTCCTCACCCGTTTTTGCGCGGTGTAACACATTTGTTCGGATGACATTCCATCCGTTCTCAAGCAATAAATTCGCGTTCGCGATTAATTCATCAACTGTAGCCGCCCCCGTTGTAGCAAAGCACGGCACAGCATCGCGTAGTTTTCCACCGAGCAATTGATAAACCGGTACGTTCAACGCCTTCCCGACAATATCGTGAAGTGCGATGTCTATCGCCGAGATCGCGCCGGTCAATGCCCGACCGCCCTCAAAATACTGGCTTCGGTACATCTCCTGCCACAACCCACCGATCCGCATCGGGTCGCGCCCAATGAGGAACTCGCGATAGTGGTTGACCGCTCCCACAACAGCCAATTCTCGACTCGAAAGTCCAGATTCGCCCCACCCATAAATACCTTCGTCGGTCTCCACTTTGACGATGTGTTGATTTCTGTGTCCCACCCAAACAGGATACGGTTTAATATCAGTGATTTTCATGATGTCTCTCTCCTAATATTGGCTATCGGTTTCCTTCAGCCGTCGGAAACCTTCGGCGGGGCCGCTGACGGAAACCTTTTTGCTGATTGCTGATGAGTATTCTTCTGACTGCTGATGACTGACTGCTTCTTTATACCAAATTGCTCGGTACCTGTCAATTGGTTTTCGTGTTTTGTGGATGTCAGCAGTGCTTGAA
>JAPOOP010000708.1 GCA_026713385.1 Candidatus Poribacteria bacterium
ATATTTGAAGTTCAAGCAATCAACCGTGGTGAATGGCTTGGGTTTAACATTGTTATCCTCGCTGGTTACCGGCGAACCACCATCCTGCTCGATCATACGACGAGTAATACGACGTTTGTGCGAGCAATGATGGGCTTCTAAGAGGTGTTTGAATCGCTGGACACGAAGAAATTGTGTCCAGCGATTTCGCGTTTCGCTTTATCACTTGTGCTTCCTTTTTCCATGGGGTTTGAATAAAACTCGCGTAACTTCCGAAGCACTCAGGTGTTATTAACAAGAATGGTGTTGTAAGTGGTAGGCGCGGTTCCTGTCGCTCCTACCCAACCAGAAAACTTATGTAGCTTTTAAAATGCTCAAGTGTTAGCAAAATTGAGTTGTTGGGCGAGGTTCCCGCAACACTTTATGAGATGATTTGTAAAAACTTGCCAGCGTATTCGGCAAGTTACCCTAAGGAGGATCAAAACGAATGACTCGTTTAAGTTTGGTGTTAATGTTGGTTGCTTGTCTCGGTATGTCTGCCGGTGTTGTCTTCGCACAAGATAGCGGAGGAACCGTCCGCGGTCAGATTGTTGATACAACCACAGCACAAAGCCCTATTGAAGGCGTTGAAGTCAAGATTGTTGCCCAAAGTGGCGAAGAATTTGCAGCGACGACGGATGCTAACGGCGACTACGAGCGCTCGGGTGTTCCCGCAGGTCGTTACCTCATCAGTATCTATAGAGAAGGATATGGCGATCGGCTTGGTAAACCCGTTACAGTCGTTAATGGTGGCGACCACTTTGTCCCACTCAAGATGACTAAAAAAGACAATATCGTTACTTTCTTCCAGAAGTTCGGATTCGTCTTCTGGCCCCTCGCCCTCTGTTCCATCACGGCGTTGACTTTCATTATTGAAAGACTTTTCACCTTCGTTCGGAGCCGTTCTCGAATTGGAACCGAACAGTTCATCGCCAGCATTGCTGATTCACTGCGGAAAGAGAACATTATGGAAGCCGTCTCGACTTGTGAAGAAGCCGGTGGACCGCTTGCTAACGTTCTTAAAGCAGGATTGCTGCGATACAGCCAAGCCCAAATTGAGGAACGCGACATTACCAAAGAGGAAATTCAGGAATCTATTGAGGAAGCAAGTCTGCTTGAAATCCCTGAACTCGAAAGAAATCTGCCGGTCCTTGGTACCGTTGCAGTCGTGTCTCCGCTGTTTGGGCTGCTTGGAACAGTTACAGGTATGATTAGTGCGTTTACTACAATCGCTCTTGAAGGTACTGGTGACCCGCAGCAGCTCGCTGGTGGTATCTCACAGGCACTTCTCACAACTGCTGCTGGCTTGACAGTTGCTATCCCCTGTCTGATTTTCTTCCAGCTCTTTGATAGTTGGGTCAACAGGCACATGGTTGAGATCTCTCAGGTTTCTACCGAGATTGTGAACCAGTTGATTGTTGGCGAAGGCGGCGATGCCTAATCTTGGAATGGAACGGGCGGGTACTTTCACTCGCCCTCTCCTAATAGACTTTGCAGGCTACCAGGTCCTTATACCTTAGCCTTAGTCTCATTAACGAAAAAGGAGATTCTGAAATGCAACAAGCCGGCGGTGATGCCAAATTGAGTTTGGTTGCGACCAAAATTCGGGAACGTAAGCCACCAACGCTCAGTATGGCACCTATGATTGATTGTGTGTTCCTGCTCCTGATCTTCTTCATGGTATCGACAACCTTCTCGCCGATTCCGGGCCTCCGGGTGCAACTCCCCCCACCGGGGAAACCGTCACCCGACAAACCCAAAGGTCTGACTGTCCGAATCGCGAATCCGGAACCTGGCGATGACAGAGGCACTATGGTGCTGAATGATGAGGTTGTCCAGATTGATGAAATGTTCAACCGATTCATCAATGCCCCCGAGGAAGCAACAAGTATGTTGATTATCCAATCAGAGCGAGACGTGTTACATGAGCAGATCGTGCAAGTGATGGATATCGCAAAACAGGCAGGTATAGATAAAATCGGGTTCGCTATTGTCGCGAGAGACTGACTTATCTCACGCGATAACAATAGCACTCCACTCTTTACAGGAGGAGAATTTAGATGGCTTTGAACATGTCTCGGCGGAAAAAAACAGGCGACGATGATGACATTCCGATGGCACCTATGATCGATTGTGTCTTTTTGTTGCTTATCTTCTTCATGGTGTCTGCTGTCATGAAAGCTCAACCGCCTTTCACCGTCACCTTACCTGATTCCGCAACCAAGCACGAATTTACACGGAAGAAGTTCAACCTCTTCATTAGCACTGACGGACGGATATCGATCGATGACCAAGAGATGTTGACACTGGAAGATATGGAGCTTTTCATTGCGGCTCATGAAAACCAGATCAGCACCCTAATTATCAAAGCGGATAAGCGTGCAAAACACGGGGTCGTCATTGATGTCGTGGAACGAGCGAAACAACGCTCCAGTAAAACAGAGGGGCTTGAAATCGCTTTCGCGGTCTTAGAAGAGTAATGAAAACTGCAACGCAGTTAACACAAAAAGGCAGCTTCGGCTGCCTTTTTTTTTGCTCACCTAATAACCAGAAGAATCATCTGAAGAACACGCGTAACCTCATAAACTTTTAGGTGTTTTAATATGGTGTAAATGAAACGTTATTCTTTCGTACTTGTTTCACGCGACGACAATAGCACTTCACTCTTTACAGGAGAATTCAAATGGCTTTGAACATGTCTCGACGGAAGAAAACAGGTGACAATAATGACATTCCGATGGCACCTATGATTGATTGTATCTTCTTGTTGCTTATTTTCTTTTTAGTATCTGTTGTCATGCGGGTTCCTCCGCCTTTCACTGGCACTTTACCCGATTCCGCAACCAAGCACGAGTTCACACGAGAGAAGTCTAATCTCTTCATTAGCAGTGACGGACGAATTTCGATTGATGATCAGGAGATGTTGACGCTGGAAGATATGGAGCTTTTCATTGCGAGTCATAAAAACCAGATCAGCACCCTAATTATCAAAGCGGATAAGCGTACAAAACACAGGGTCGTCATTGACGTCGTAGAATGAGCGAAATAGGGCTCCAGTAAAACGGAAGGCTTGAAATCGCTTTCTCTCGGAAGAGGGATGAAGACTGTAACGCAGTTAACACAAAAAAGGCAGCTTCGGCTGCCTTTTTTTCGTAATATACTGCCAAAGGTAGGTATTTGACACCTATCCCACAGCTGAGTCTTTAGCGTTTACGGCTTCTGCGTCCCGCGGCTCTTCTCTTCAACTGGACAGGTGCCGGAGGGGGTGGTGGCGGCGGTGTTATAACCCTCCAAAAGTGTGAGAGGAAAGTCTCCCAATTCGTAAGGATTTTCTCGGCATATTCACTACCGGTATATGCGGCGTGATTTTGTATAAGTGCCATTAGATTCTTAATATCTGTCTCACCCGTCACCTTTTCTAACTTCACCCAATCCAAGTTGTACTTCTTCTCGAACTGTTGTTTTTCGTCAAGAACATAGACAGTGCCACCGGTCATCCCAGCTCCAAAGTTTCTACCCGTTTCGCCGAGAATTACGGCTGTCCCCGCGGTCATGTATTCACAACCGTGATCCCCCACACCTTCAACGACAGCGGTTGCACCGCTATTTCGGACACAGAATCGTTCGCCGGCTCGTCCCGCTGCGTAAAGCGTACCGCCTGTAGCACCGTACAACACTGTGTTCCCGATGATTGTATTTTTATAAGTTGGGAACTGTGCAGTTGGCGCGGGCTTAATAATAATTTCTCCACCTGCCATGCCCTTTCCTACATAGTCATTAGCTTCGCCTGTTAACGCGAATTGTACACCGCTAATACAGAAAGCACCGAAACTCTGTCCCGCGCTGCCCCTAAAGTCGCACTGAATCGTCCTATCAGGTAAGCCAACGTCGCCATAACGCATTGCAATTTCACCGGATAACTTTGCTCCGACTGTCCGGTGTGTATTACGGATCGGATAAGAGAGTTGGATCGATGTTTTCTGTAAGATTGCGTCCTTAGCATCCTTCAGAATCCGATCGTCAAGAGAAATGTCATCCCGATTGTTTCGCTCTTGCAGATGGTAACGCGGCTGCGTTCCAGTTAGATCAGCAGGGGTCAGGATTTCGCTCAAATCCAGTGTTCCTGCTTTCGGATAATCTGCCAAATCGACCGGTTGAAGCAATTCTGGGCGTCCGATAATATCGTTGAGGCTTCTGTGGCCAAGGTTGGCAAGAATGACTCGCACCTCGCTCGCCACACCGAGCATGAAATTGACAACCATTTCCGGTGTGCCGGGGTATTTCGCACGGAGTGCTGGATCTTGGGTAGCTACACCAACCGGACATGTATTTAAGTGGCACTGGCGTGCCATCACACATCCTGTCGCGACCATCGCTATTGTTCCAAACCCATATTCTTCTGCCCCCAACATTGCAGCAATAACAATGTCGCGTCCCGAACGCATCCCGCCATCAGCCCGTAACACGACACGATCCCGCAATTCATTTGTCACGAGGGCACGCTGTGTTTCAGCAAGTCCAAGTTCCCAAGGAGTCCCTGCGTTCTTAATGGAACTGAGCGGTGAGGCTCCGGTGCCTCCTTCATGCCCGCTTATTTGTATTACATCAGCGTAGCCCTTTGCCACCCCTGACGCAATCGTTCCAACCAGAAATTCGGATACCAGTTTTACAGCTACCTTTGCTCGCGGGTTCGCTTGTTTCAGATCGTAGATGAGTTGCGCCAAATCCTCAATGGAGTAGATGTCATGATGTGGAGGCGGCGAGATCAGTGGCACCCCGGGTACAGAGTGTCGAAGAGCCGCGATTTCGGCTGTCACCTTATGTCCTGGAATCTGTCCACCTTCTCCGGGTTTTGAACCTTGCGCCATCTTAATTTCCAGTTCCTTCGCCGATATGAGGTATGTTGGAGTCACGCCGAAACGTCCGGATGCCACCTGTTTGATGGCACTGGAAGCAAGGTCACCATTGGGTTGCCGCTTGAAGCGCGTGCTGCTTTCACCGCCTTCTCCACTCCCGGATTTTGCCCCGAGGCGATTCATCGCGATTGCCAAGGTTTCGTGTGTCTCTCGACTTAACGCGCCAAAGGACATACTACCGGTTGTGAAACGTCGAACGATATCTTCCGCTGGTTCTACCTCTTCAACCGGAATAGGCGTACTGGGTTTGAAAGCAAGCAGATCTCGTAGACTGGAAGGTTCTCCGTCCTCAACAGCGGCGGCATATTTTTCATAGTCCTCCGGCTTACCGCCCTTGACAAATCGGTGAAGCGACTTAAACACCGTCGGATTATAGGCATGGAATTCTCCATTTCTACGGAACCGGAAATAGCCTGCTTCCTCTAAGGACGCAGAACCTTCATTTCGAGAAAATGCTTTCGCGTGAAAGTGAAGGGTTTCCGCTGCAATCTCAGCAAAGCCAATGCCACTTAAGCGTGAGGTGGTACCTGTAAAGCATTTATCAATAACTGTTGCATTGATACCAAGTGCTTCAAAGATCTGGGCACCATGATAACTTGACACCGCCGAAATTCCCATCTTTGCCATAATTTTCAAAATACCTTTTTCGACGGTTGCTTTATAGGTTTCAATGGCTCCGAGTGCGGTGAGTTCTGCGAATTCACCGTCCTCAGCAAGTTGAACAATCGTTGAGAAGGCAAGATAAGGGTTGATTGCAGCTGCCCCGTAACCAAGAAGAACAGCGAAGTGATGTTCTTCTCTTGCATCTCCGGTTTCGGCAATGAGACTTGCTCGCATTCGCTTTTCTTCCCGAATCAAATGGTGATGGACAGCACCGACAGCGAGTGCCATCGGAATCGGAGCAAAGTCAGAACTAACCTCTTTGTCACTTAGCACAAGAATTGTTGCTCCTGCATCAATTGCCTCAGAGGCACGTTGACATAGTGTTTCTAAGACCTCTTCCAAACCCTGTTTGCCAGAGGCAACGGGGAAGCATACAGAGAGTGTCGCTACCTGAAAATCGGGGATATTCAGTTCTCGCAACGCTTGTAAATCTGTATCTGTCAAAATTGGCGAGGGTACCCGAATAAGTCGAGCGTGTTCTGATGTTTCTGTGAGCAAACTCCGCTGTTGTCCAAGATGTGTTGTCAGGGACATCACCAAACGTTCCCGGATGGAATCGATAGGTGGATTCGTAACCTGCGCGAAACGCTGTTTAAAGTAACTATAGAGCAAACGCGGATGTCGAGAAATCACAGCCGGTGGTGTGTCATCGCCCATTGAACCGACTGCCTCCTTCGCTTCCGTTATCATCGGTTTGATAAAGCGTTCCACGTCTTCAATCATATAGCCGAAAGCTTTTTGGTATGTCGACAACTGTTCTGGAACAGCATCTGTCGTGACAGGCGATCCATTTTTTTCGGCCGGGAGCGTCACGATGCCTTTCTGGACCCACTCAGCGTAAGGTTTCTGATTGGCAATACTATGTTTAATCTCGGAATTTTTCAGCAATTTTCCTTGCGCTGTATCAACAGCAATCATTTGCCCAGGTCCCAAACGTCCCTTTTCCACGACGCAACTGTCATCAAGTTCAATGATGCCAACTTCGGAGCCCATGACAACCGTACCGTCCTCTGTAACCTTATAGCGTGCGGGTCGTAATCCGTTTCTATCCAAACTTGCGCCGACAACAACGCCATCTGTAAACGCGACCGCCGCCGGTCCATCCCAAGGTTCGCTGACACATGCGAGATACTCGTAACAGGCTTTCAACTCATCCGGCATATCAGGAATCTGCTCATAGGCTTCAGGGATCAGACACATCATGGCATGTAGGATACCGCGCCCAGAGTGTGTTAACAACTCTAACACGTTATCCAAGCTCATCGAATCGCTTCCATGTGGGTTGATAATTGGAACGAGTTTTCGGATGTCTTCGTTCCAGAGCGGGGATTGCAAGTCGGCTTCGCGCGCCCGCATCCAATTCTGATTGCCCATCAAGGTGTTGATTTCGCCATTATGCGCTAATGTATGAAAAGGTTGGGCGAGCATCCATGTGGATGAGGTATTTGTACTGTAGCGTTGATGGAAAACGGCAAGTGCTGCCTGAAAATCAGGGTCTTTTAAATCAGGATAAAACTGGGTAAGCTGGGGTGCCACCAGCAATCCTTTATAGACAATCGTCCGATGTGAAAAAGAGGCGATATGGAATTCGTCGAGTGCTGCCGCTGTAACGCGATGCTCTAACTCTTTACATATCAGATACAAGCGTTGTTCAAAAGCATCACCGGCGAATTGCTCTGGACGTCCCACCAATACCTGCTGGATTTCCGGCAGCGTTTCCAGTGCCTTAGCACCGAGAGCGGAAAAATCATGAGGGACCGAACGCCATCCAAGGAGGGGAACACCGTACTGCTGTAATATCTCTTCAACGATTGCGCGCCCCCGTGCCTGTGCATCTCGGTCGTGCCTCGGCAGGAAAATCACCCCGACCCCCATGTCATTTATCGAATCAAGGTGAACTCCGAGTTTCTGAAGTTCTTTTTGAAATATTTTCTCCGGAATTTGTGTTAAAATACCTGCGCCGTCTCCAGTTTTGGCATCAGCCGCCACTGCGCCTCGATGTGTCAAATTCGTGACCGCTTGCACCGCCATCTTGATAATATCGTGGCTCCGATTTCCAAAACGGTTCGCGACAAAACCAACGCCACAGGCATCTTTTTCATTTAAATCATTATACATTTGTAAACTGACTCTCCATACATTCTTCTATATTTTTTTCCATTGGCATTGTAGAGTGGACTCCCTGCGACTCGCCATTTGTATTTTATCTGCGGGGCGAGGTGTACGTGTCTTAGCCCTACTCCTTTTTATCAAGGGTACAAACAATCGAGAAACGGATTTAGTTTTCAAGGCTGGATAGGATGTTTCGTACGGCTTAAATCGGACGCTGACCACTCATATCCTGCCAGAGGTAGCGCGCCCCAAGGCAAGAAAACCTTTGGAATCAACGGCGATCCGCGATCGCGTCAACGGTGATTCGCGACCGACTTGGCGGGCTTACATACTTCGGTTCGGTTCTCAGTCTTTGAGCCGAAACCGCCTATTGTCTTAATATTATACCCTAATTCAAGCCAAAAGTCAAAAAAATCCTCTCGTCTCAATAGCCGACTGCACATCCATCTCGTCTCGGATCTGAACCTGCGACAAGCGTGTCAAAGGACGGATTGATAAAAATTGCTTGCCCACCTCCAAAAAAAGTATGCCCGGGTATGATATGATGTCCTTTCTGTGCCAATGAGGCTTGCGTATTCATCGGAATGCCTGTCTCCAGCACAATCCGTGAGTCGTCCATCACCCGAAACCGAGGCGCGTCCAAGGCGTTCTGTACGTCCATATTGAAATCCACAAGATTGCTAACAAATTGTAAATGTCCTTGTGCTTGCATTTGTCCACCCATGACACCAAAGGTGACCAAGGGAATCCCGTTTTGTGCAATCATACCGGGGATAATCGTATGCAGTGTACGTTTATGTGGAGCAATACAATTTGCATGGTCGGGATTAAGCGAGAAACCTGCGCCCCGATTTTGTAACATAATCCCTGTATCACCAGCAACTAAGCCTGAACCAAACCCAGCGAAGAGACTGTTGATAAAAGAGACGACATTTCGCTCCTTGTCAACCGTACAGAGGTACACCGTATCACTTCCCATTGCCGGTACACCAGGACTTGGATGCACACTCGCCCGTTCTGGTGAGATGCGCTCCCGCTGGCTTTTGGTATAGTCGTTGGAAAGTAGTCCATCTACTGGCACATCCACAAAGGTCGGATCTGTCACGTATTCATAGAGATCCGCGAACCCCAATTTCATTGCCTCAATTGCATGGTGTAGATGTTCAGGACTGTTATGTCCCATCGTTCCGAGTTCAAACCCTTCAACGATGTTCAGTGCGAGGAGGGCAGCGATGCCCTGTCCATTTGGTGGTATCTCATAAACATCGTAGCCTCGATAATTGGTAGAAATCGGTTCTACCCAATCTGACCTGTGTTCAGTAAAGTCGCGTTGTGCAAATAATCCTCCGTTTTCATCGGAAAATTTCACGATCTTGTCAGCAATTTCTCCTTGATAGAAGGCATCGCGTCCACCTTCTGCAATCAACCGAAAGGTCTGGGCAAGGTTCCGTTGATAAAAGATTTCTCCTGGTATCGGTGCTTTTCCATTCTGGAGGTATGTCCGGGCTGTGTCGGGGTGCTGTGCCAACATCTGCGTACTTTCTTGCCATGCGAGACTAATCTGTGGGCTGACAGGAAATCCTTTTTCAGCGTAATTGATGGCAGGCTGGAGGACTTCCGCTAACGACATTGTTCCACATTCGTTAAGGAGCGTTGCCCATCCGTCAATTGTACCGGGGACCGTGACTGGATACATACTCCCAAAAGAAGGTATACTCATCAACCCCTGCTTGGTAAAGAATTCTGGTTCTGCTGCGTAAGGTGCTCGACCGCTTGCATTTAAGCCACGGATTACACCATCTTTGGGTTGATAAACGAGCATAAAGGCATCTCCACCGATGCCAGTTGACATTGGCTCAACGACGTTAAGTATTGCGGCAGTCGCGACCGCTGCATCAACGGCGTTTCCGCCCTTCTGTAAAATCTGCAACCCACCCTGCGCCGCGAGCGGCTGGCTCGTTGCAACTGCCCCATGTTGGCAGATAACTGCTGAGCGTCCAGGTCCAAATTGGTTTGGGAAGTACCCATCAAACATCCATTTTCTCCTATTTTCAGACTGGTACCACTGTAGCACACTCCATATTTTTTGTCAAATTTAGCACCAAACGCACATCTGATTTCTGTAGGCGTGTTGTGTAAAAGTGTCGGTTTTCAGGACTCGATGGTGTTGCTCTTAAGACTATCTCACCTTGACAACCCATAGCCTTTGTGATAAAATTTAATTCATCTTTTTTAATTATTAAGTTTCGGTTTCCCTGCTTCCCACTTCGTTTCATGCAGGCTTTTGGTGTAGCGGAGAGACTCTTAAGAATCGGGCAGATCCTTATGCGTGTCAGAATTAACCGGAACCCATCGCGAAACGCAGGGGGGCGATTTAACCATCAACTCGCCTCCGCCATATAATGTTAAAGCACGAGCTGATGGTTAACAGGAGGCCATGGTTAGAAAAATGTCTACGTATGATCTCGGAATAGTAGGCGGAGGACCAGGAGGGTACGTCGCAGCTATTAAAGCGGCGCAACTTGGCGGCACAGTCTGCCTGATAGAAAAGGGAGAGTGGGGCGGCACCTGTTTGAATCGCGGGTGTATTCCAACGAAAACCCTTTTTGCAGTTGCCAACTTAGCAACACAGGTTCAAGAAGCATCCGCTTTCGGTGTGAATATCAACGGCGAGGCAGCAATTGATTACCCTCAAGTATTGACTCATAAAACCTCGGTCATCCAGCAGCTAACAGGAGGCATTGCACAACTGCTGAAGGCAAACGGGGTTGATACACTCAACGGAACAGCAACACTTACTGACAGAAATACCATTGTCGTCAGCAAACCCGACGGTACAACCGCACAATTAAACGCAAAAAATATTATCATTGCCACAGGTTCCGAACCTGCGGAACCCCCTATTTTTGAAATAGACGAGAGCCACGTCTTGACGACAACTGGTATCCTTGATCTCACAGAACTCCCTGAAAGCCTACTGATCGTTGGCGGCGGCGTTTCAGGGTGCGAGTTTGCTTCCATCTTCAATGCACTCGGTTGCCGCGTGACTGTGTTGGAACTCCTCCCTACAATTTTAGCGACTGAAGATATTCAAGTTATTCGGCATATCCAACTTTTCATGAAGCGGAAAGGTATCACGATCCATACTGGTGCTAAACTTACGCATGTCAAAAAATCGGATGCAGGTGTCACAGCAGTGCTTGAATCCGGTGAAGAGTTGAGCGCGCAAAAGATGCTCGTCTCAATTGGAAGGCGTTACAACACAGACGGGATAGGTTTAGAAAAGGTTGGCGTTCGTACAGAGAATGGGAAAATCATTGTGGATGCCCAAATGCAAACGAACGTTGCGGGTATCTATGCCGTCGGAGATGTCGCGAGTCGATATCTGCTGGCACACGTTGCATCGGCAGAGGGAAAGGTTGCGGCACAAAATTGTCTTGGGGATAGCGTTGAAATGGACTATCAGGTTATTCCGTGGTGTGTTTTCACCTTACCTGAAATTGGGCACGTCGGCATGACAGAAAAAGAGGCAACGGATGAGGGTTATGAAGTGAAGATAGGACGATTTCCGTATGCCGCGAACGGGAAAGCATTGGGGTTACGCGAGACGGACGGATTTGTTAAAACCGTTTCTGATGCCGATAGCGGGGACATCCTTGGTGTTCATATCGTTGGTACCCATGCTTCAACGCTTATTCATGAAGCCGCTGTTGCGATTCGCATGGGGGCGACTACGATGGACATAGCAAGTACCGTGCACGCACATCCAACCCTCGCAGAAATGGTGATGGAATCCGCTGAAGCAGCATACGATAGAGCAATTCATAGCTTACATTAAAAACGGACGACTTCTTGAAGTTCACAATATCGCGATGAAATCTCTGAAAACTGCACATCTTTTTGTCGATTAATGCTGAAATCTTCAATATTAAAAGAAGCAACGACTGTTCCATACACCATTGCGCTGCGTATTGCTTTTTCGGACGTATCCTCAACAGACGCGAGGTAACCGATCATCCCCCCAGCGAAACTATCGCCAGCACCTGTCGGATCTATTACCTGTGTCAGCGGATATGCCGGTGCACTAAAGAAAGATGATTCCGTTACGCTGATTGCCCCGTGCTCCCCTTTCTTAATTATAACCCGCTTCGGACCATAGCGTAGGATCACCTGTGCGGCTCGGATCAAATTAGAATCACCTGTTAATAATAGTGCCTCACTATCGTTCAGAATGAGAATATCCACCCGCGCTAAGAGTGCTTCTAATGCCTCCCGCTCTTCATTAATCCAAAAGTCCATCGTGTCACAGACAATCAGTTTCGGGTGTGTTGCCTGCTCAACAATACTCAATTGTAAACTTGGTGAGTTATTTGCCAAAAAGAGGTAAGGGGTTTCTTTGTAAGTTTCAGGCAAAACGGGGTGAAAATCACTAACAACATTCAATTCCGTAAAAAGTGTATCGCGCACGTTGAAGTCTTCGGCATAACGACCACCCCAACGGAATGTTTTGCCACTACCTTCTCGTTTTACCCCTTGAAGGTCAATGCCTCGGGTGTGGAGGAAATCTGCGTAAATGTGTGGAAAATCAGCACCGACGACTCCAACAAGTCGCACAGGATTTCCGAAAAAACTCGCGGCGACAGCAGCATAGACACCAGAACCACCCAAGACATTCTCTACCCGTTTATTCGGTGTTTCTACCGTATCTAAGGTGACCGTGCCAACGACTAAAACTCCCATTCTAAGCTTTTACTCCTTCTACGCAGAGGCGCGGTTTATAGCATGCTCTATAAACCGCGCCTATTGCAGTACGTCCAATTTCCTTTAAAATCAGAAGGGACCAGGTCTATCTTTGTTTTCCCGTAGTGCACGAATAATCCGTCGCAGTCGGCGAACGAAAATTACACCCAGCACAATGATGACTGGATACTGCAAGAAACTCAACACTTTTAGCAATGTTGGTGGAAATTGCATCTGTTGAGAGGATGCCAGCCAGATCGGTAATAACAGCACCGCCGACAGGAGTAATATCACTCCCTCCAAAATCTCTGACTTTTTCATAGGTGCCTCACTCTCATAAAAAGTAGTATCTAAACTTGGAACAGTATATGGAATCGTTCTGAAAAAACGACACTAAGTTCCCATTTCCCACGAGTTGAGATATTTTTCCTGCTCCGCCGTGAGTGTATCAATTTCAACGCCGAATGCTTCCAACTTGAGCTGCGCTACGGTCTCGTCAATAGATTCAGGGACATCATATACACGATTCTCAAGATTATCCCGATTTTGGGCGATGTGTTCAACACACAACGCTTGATTCGCGAAACTCATGTCCATGACACTCGCCGGATGCCCTTCAGCAGCAGCCAAGTTTACCAACCTGCCTTCGCCAACAAGATAGAGCTTCTTACCATCTCCGAGGGTGTATACATCTACATACGGTCGCGCTTTCCCTTTATCAACGCTTAATTTTTCAAGGGCTGGGATGTCGATTTCAACGTTGAAGTGACCGGAATTCGCTATAATCGCGCCGTCCTTCATCGCTTTGAAATGTTCTTGACGTAAAACATGAATATCCCCTGTGAGCGTCACAACCAAATCTGCTTCCTGAACTGCTTTCTGCATCGGCATGACCCGGAATCCGTCCATCACGGCTTCCAACGCTTTTAATGGATCGACTTCGGTTACAATGACATTCGCGCCTAAGCCGCGTGCCCGGTTAGCAACACCTCTGCCACACCACCCATAGCCCGCGACGACAGTAGTCGTTCCGGCGATGAGTAAGTTCGTTGCTCTGATAATACCGTCTAATGTACTTTGTCCAGTGCCGTATCGGTTATCAAAAAAATGCTTTGTCTTTGCGTCATTCACAGCAATGATCGGATATTTCAACACACCTTCAGTTGCCATACTCCTGAGTCGAATAACTCCAGTTGTTGTTTCTTCTGTTCCTGCAACGACTTGCTCCACTAAAGCTGGATTTGTTTCTTCAGAATGAAGTCTTGAAACGAGATCGGCACCGTCATCCATGGTAATAGTCGGTTGCAAATCAAGGGTGGCATCAATGTGTTTGTAATAAGTTTCTGTATCTTCTCCGTTAATCGCAAAAACACCTATTTCTTCGTCGACAACGAGAGATGCCGCAACATCGTCTTGTGTACTGAGCGGATTTGATGCACAGACAACGGCTTCCGCACCACCTGCTTTCAAGGTTTTCATCAAGTTAGCTGTTTCAGTTGTAACATGTAGGCACGCTGCCACTCTCAATCCGTCCAACGGACGTTCATTTTGAAATCGGTCGCGGATAGAATCCAAAACAGGCATGAACCGATTTGCCCAGTCGATGCGTTGTTTACCAGTCGATGCGAGTTCCGTTGTTTTTATGTCGTAGTTCATTACTATCCTTTTTGTTTATCAGTATTCTCAATTTTTCCAATCTACTGGAGTTTTTCGACATAGTCGGTTTCTTCCCAGGTAAAGCCGGGTTCTTCACGTCCGAAATGTCCATAAGCGGCAGTATTTTGATAAATAGGCTGGCGTAATTTCAAGCGTTCTATGATGCCTGCCGGTGTTAAATCGAAGTGTGTGTTGACAAGTTTAGTGAGAGCCTCCGCATCACCAGTCCCAAATGTATCCACCATGACAGAGGTGGGTTCTTTTCTACCGATTGCATAGGAGATTTGAATTTCGCACCGTTCTGCGAGACCAGCGGCAACGAGGTTTTTCGCAACATGTCGTGCTGCGTAAGTCGCGCTCCGATCTACTTTGGTAGGATCTTTCCCAGAAAGTGCGCCACCCCCATGCCGACCCATCCCGCCATAGGTATCAACAATAATTTTTCGCCCGGTTAACCCGGCATCACCTTGGGGTCCTCCCGTCACAAAACGTCCGGTTGGATTGATATGATATTTAATATCTGGGCTTTGGAGATTTTCAGGGATAATTTCTTTGATAACCTCTTCAATAATTGCTTCACGGAGTTCGCTATCCGTAACATCAGGATCGTGTTGCGAAGAAATGACAACTGTAGTGACAGTCTTAGGCTTATCGTCTACATATTCCACTGTTACCTGAGATTTTCCATCGGGACGGATAAAAGGGAGGGTGCGTTCTTTGCGAACTTTTGCCAAACGCCGGGTTAATTGATGGGCGAGGGTAATCGGCAATGGCATGAGCTCCGGCGTTTCGGTACATGCGTATCCAAACATCATTCCTTGATCGCCTGCACCGCCGGGATTTACACCCATTGCAATATCAGGTGACTGTTTATCAATGATGCTCAACACAGCGCTCCGTTCAGCATCAAAGCCGTATTCAATATCAGTATAACCGATATCAGCTATTACTTTCCGTGCGATCTGCTGTGCATCATAGTTTGCTGTAGTCGTGATTTCACCAGTGATGATCGCGAGTCCAGTTGTGACCAAGGTTTCACAGCCGACTCTCGCCATTGGGTCAGTTGTGAATATGGTATCAAGTACCGCGTCAGAAACCTGGTCTGCGATTTTGTCCGGGTGTCCTTCAGTAACGGATTCGGACGTAAACAGAAAATTTTTGCTCAATTCCACGTCTCCTAAGTCTACGGGTCTATTCTCGCTCTGTTTTGTGGAGCAAGGGCTTTGCACCTCGTCAAGTCTTTCGTGCAAGAGAGGACGGGTGGGCACATGTGCCCACCCATATAGGTGAATAACAAAAACGCGTGCAAAAAACCCGCCCTACGTTTCAAACACAGATACACTCTGTAACGAGATTTACCGTTTTGTATTTTCGCTTCTGATCCGAAAGTTTAGACGTAATCTCGGACAAAGACTCGAAAAATTAATTTTCAGAGTTCTCCGCATTTTCAGGGTTTTCTACGTTCGGGACTTCTTCGGAGCCCTCAGTGTTAGCGATGTCCTCGGAGTTCTCAACACTTGCGACTTCCTCAGAACTCTCAGCGTTAGCGATGTCCTCGGAGTTCTCAACACTTGCGACTTCTTCGGAGCTCTCAGTGTTAGCGATGTCCTCGGAGTTCTCAACACTTGCGACTTCCTCAGAACTCTCAGCGTTTGACTTACCCATCTCCTCTTTGAGCAATGCCCCTAATGTGGTGACAGTCTCTTCGTGTACTGGCATTTGCCGCCGCGGTTCCCGTTCTCGCCGTGATCGGGGCGGTCGCTCGGATCGCGTTCTCGTCGGCTGTTCTTCAGTTACCACAGCGCGTTCTTGCTCGACGAGGAGTGCTTTCAAACTCAGCCCTATCCGTCGGTCTTTTGGAGACAGATTAATCACTTTTAAATCTAACTCGTCGCCTACAGAGACCACCTCTTCCGGTTTTTCAATCCGTCGGTCTGCGAGTTCAGAAATGTGAATTAAGCCTTCAATGCCTTCCTCAAGTTTGGTGAATGCTCCAAAACTTGTGAGATTGACGACTTTGCCTCGGACAACAGAACCAACCTTGTACTTCTCGGGTACTTCTGCCCATGGATCCGGTTGTGTCTGCTTGAGTCCCAATGAAACTCGACGTTCAGCCGCGTCAATTTGCAACACGACTACCTCAATCTCACTGCCCTCTTTAAGTTCTTCATTGGCTGCAGCACCACGTTTAGTCCATGAGAGGTCTGAGGTATGAATTAAACCGTCAATTCCTGGTTCAATTTCAACAAACGCACCAAAACTGGTTAAATTTCGGATACGTCCAATGATCTTACTGCCGACAGGGGATCTCTCTTCTAAAAGTTCCCAAGGGTTTTGTTGCATCTGCTTGAGCCCAAGTGAAATACGTTTGTCCTCTCTTGAGATCTCAAGTACAATGGCTTCGATTTCATCACCCTTATTGACAATCCGAGATGGCGCGACATTACGGCGAGTCCATGCCATTTCAGAGACATGAATTAAGCCTTCAACACCCTCTTCCAGTTGTAGAAACGCACCATAATTGACAATATTAACAACAACACCGTGAACCGTGGCACCAACAGGATATTTTTCCTCAATGTCTGCCCATGGATCGGGAGTCTTCTGCTTCAAACCCAAGGAAATTTTCTCATTTTCTTGGTTGATACCGATGACTTGGACTTCAATTTCTTCTCCAACAGTAACGACATCAGATGGATGATGTATCCGTTTCCACGCCATATCTGTCTTGTGAAGTAATCCATCAACACCACCAAGGTCAACAAAAGCACCAAAAGCCGTGATATTCTTCACTACTCCCGTCACCTGTTGACCAACTTCAAGTGTATTGAGCACTTCCGAACGTTTTTGGACAAATTCGGCTTCCAACCATGCCCGCCGCGACAGAACAATGTTATGCCGCCGCTTGCTCAGGCTGATAACCTTCATATCAAGTGTTTGTCCTACATACTGTTCAAGATTCTGGATAGGACGCAACTCAACTTGCGAAGCCGGTAAAAAACCTCGCAGGGATCCAACACTTACTCGTAGCCCACCCTTAATTCGTTCAGTGATACGGCCCTTGACGGGTGTACCCGCTTCGTACGCCGTTGCTATTTCATCCCAAATGAGCGTTTGATCGGCGATCTTTTTCGAAAGAACTATCTGTCCTTCCGAGTCTTCGCGCCGCACAATATAGACATCGATCTCATCGCCTGCCTGAACAGCAGGCAAACCCTCTTGTCCTGCATCGAATTCGGATGATGGGATATAACCTTCCGACTTAAAGCCGATGTCGATCATTACTTCATCGCGAGTGACATCTACGACGACCCCTTTAACAATTTCGCCATCTGTAAACGCCTTAATCGAATTATCATACGCTTCTTCAAGAGATTCCGGACTCATTGGTTCCGCTAGTTCTTCCGGTGCTGCCGCCGCTACCTCTTCAGAGGTGGTTTCATCAGTGGACGTTGCTGCGCCTTCAGTATCAGCATCCGCAACGACTCCCTCCACGACCTCTTCAGGTACGGTTTCATCGGCGGCATCGGCTTCTTCAGCATCGCTATCAGCCACTTCTGCCATCTCTTCGGGGGCACTTTCATCAGTAAGCGTTGTTGCTTCTTCAACATCGGTATCACCAGCAGTCGCTTCCACTTCACCGTTCGTGGTTTCTTCATTTTCCTCAGCGTCTGCGTTGGTCGCAGAAGCTGCTTCCGCAACTTCTGAAGCCTCTGTCTCGCTCGCTACTTCCTGATTCACTTCAACTGAACCCTCAGTTGAATGTTTTTCCTGCTCCACATCAACAGTGGATGCATTTGTATTTGACTGTTCGTTGTTCATTAAGATACCTGGTCCATTTAAAAACGCGCAATCGCGTTAATCCGCCAGTTCCTCCTTATATTCAAAGTGCTTTTAGCACTTTCAAATCGGTTACATAATAGTATATCATAAATACAGAAAGAAAATCAACATTTTTTTATTAATGGCATGATTTAATTCTGAGAAAGACCTTCCATTGGAAAACATCTCTCCGATTTGCGGTTCAAACATAAAATTTTGCTTGATTTTTTTATTAATTTAAGATAAAATCTAAAAATGGTTCCTTGAGTCAGGACTGGCTTTAATTTATGAGAGGTGATTTCTATGGATTCGACAAAATTAATGAAACTCCGGGAGGAATCCGGCATTAAAATAATTGAAATAAAAACAGATTTGAGTAGCTACGCAGCATCTGATTTACGGAAGGTACTTGAGGGGCTCTTAGCGGAGAAAGTTGAGAAGGTTGTTGTCAATCTTAGTCAAGTGAGTCATATAAACAGCACGGCTGTGGGTGCATTGGTAGGTGTTGCAAAGCGGCTCCGCCAGAGTGGGGGCGACCTTAAAATTTGCGCGCTTGCCGACAACTTAACACGGACCTTTAATCTCATAGGTGCGTCCAGTGTCGTCGAAATCTACGAATCAGAAAACAGTGCCCTCGCAGCGTTTTAAGCAAAGTAAATTTAGTACATGGCGCAAGCAGATATTCAACTTCAAATTCCGAGTGCTGCCTTTTATATCGAACCTGTTCGAGCATTTGTTGGGAACCTCGCACAAAGCCTCGGATTCTCCAGAAAACGTGTAGCAGACATCCAACTCGTGCTTGACGAAATCTGTAGCAATGCAGTACATCATGGCTCGGCAGATCCTACAGTTGGCGTTAAATTGTGTATGCGTATTGATACACATGCTCTTGAAATTTTAGTAAGGGATACCGGCGCGCGGCACGCCGGAGAAAAGAATTGGCTAACACATGACAGACTCTCGGAGATTGAGATGAACCGTTCTCCAAGCAACGAAAGAGGACACGGAATTTTCATCGTTAAATCTCTCTCGGACATGCACGAAATGCGACCCAACGAAGCCGGTGGAACCGATGTCCGAGTCGTTTTTCGTTTTTCAAAACCAAGAGATGTCGAAATTTAATCTTCCCCTGAAACTTCAACGGCGATAAGTGTTAGATCGTCGTCTTTCGGGCAGTTGTTGGTGAAGGTATCAATAGCCTCAGAGACGCTGGTAATGAGTCCGGCTACAGATTTTTTTCCGCACGTACATACTAATTCTTGGAGGCGATCCACTGTAAATTCCTGACCCTGTGGGTTTTTGGCTTCGTAAACACCGTCGGTATAAAGGAACATTTTGCTCGACCGACTGAATGGATAACGT
Source organism: Candidatus Poribacteria bacterium (assembly GCA_026713385.1). GTDB lineage: Bacteria > Poribacteria > WGA-4E > WGA-4E > WGA-3G > WGA-3G. The sequence continues at coordinate 19,290 of JAPOOP010000708.1, forward strand.
ATAGTTTCATAGACTGAATCTCGCCAAATGCCTAATCCATTTCCTGTGTGCTGATCGCCAATGGCTTGGTATGTTTGTTGATGTACGTTGTACAAAAATGGGAATGAATGTCCGGCGTTTGCACAGATGAGTTCGCCTTTATCAAGGTCAATGATACCGCAAAAGGCTGTTGCAAACATGAACAGTCGGGAACTAATTAAATCATTAAAACGGGTGTTTAGTATTTCAAGCAAATACCCTGGATTATCTTCAACCTGTTGCTGGAACTCCGCCAAAACTGTTTTAATGAAAACAGTTACGAAAGCTGCTGAAACGCCATGTCCCATAACGTCAGAAATAAAAACACCGAGCCGATTCGGTGCAATTTCCCAGACATCAAAAAAATCCCCGCCGACTGCCATTTCAGGACAGCAGTGTGAAGCAATACGAAATCCAGACAATTCCTGCACGCCATTCTGAGGGATCAGAATTTCTTGAATGCTTCGTGCCATTTGAAGTTCTTCTTGCAAGCGGGTGTTATATTCTGCGAGTGTATCTTGGTAGCGTTTGATGCGCAAGAGTGAACGAACCCGGGCGAGCACCTCTAAACTATCGAAAGGCTTCTCAATAAAATCATCGGCACCTGCCTCAATAGACTTAATTCGATTTTCGCGGGTGTCCCGTAGAGCAGTTATCATCACAATCGGAATAAATTCGGTAGTCTCGTTTGATCGGATTCGTTTTACCACTTCAAACCCATCCATTCTCGGCATGTTAATGTCCAACAGGATGAGATCTGGCATTTCCTTTTCGACGATATCAAGTGCCTGAAGCCCATCTGCGGCTGTGTAGACTGCATATCCTCGCGCGTTTAGATGAATTTGGAGAATTTTGACATTTCTGGGTTCATCATCAACAACAAGGATTTTTTCACTTTCTTGCTGTTCGGAAATCGCTTCCTCGTTCATGTCTCTGTCCTTTTGATGTGAGTTTCTACTCGTTCCACTAAAACCTTGATATCGATAGGTTTACTGAGATAATCATCGCATCCAGCTTTGAGGATGCGTTCCCTATCCCCAGACATCGCTGCGGCTGTCAGGGCAATAATTGGTATATCTACCCACGCCAGATTTGCTTTAATCCGTCTTGTTAAATCTTCGCCGCTTTGTCCGGGTAAGGCAATATCCATGAGAATGAGTTGTGGTATTGCGTCTTCCAAACTTGCGAGTGCTTCTGTAGCATCAGTCGCTTCCATGACTGTATAACCCTTTGATTGAAGGACAATCCGCACAACTTTGCGGTTCAACTCTTGGTCTTCAATCACCAAGATCCGCTTTTGCGTTTCTGTTTGTTCTTCGGTTGGGGATGAGTTTTCAGTTTTCACAGGTTGCCTTCTATTCAAGCCAGCAGTTATGAAATGAACCGAAGTTGCGGAACCAAATCTCCTGCCTCGTTTGCCTGTCCTATATCACTTTACCAGACTTATATTGGATTCACGCTTTAATGATTGAAGGGGAATTTTCAGAGCGAAATTACTCCCTTCTCCTTCATGGCTTGTCACACTAATCTCGCCACCGTGCAACATGATAAGCCTGTGTGTCAAGGCTAAACCGAGACCTGTTCCACCGTACCGCCGAGACTTTGACGTATCGATCTGTGTAAACGGGGCGAAGAGTTTCGCTTGATCTGCTTCGGCGATACCTATACCTGTATCAATAACCTCGGCTCGCAGTTCTGTTGTGCCAACCTCCAGTTCTGTTGCTACTTTACCGCCCTCTGGCGTGAATTTCACTGCATTGGAGAGTAGGTTATAGAAAATCTGCTTGAATTTAACTCGGTCAGCTTCAATCATACCATTCTGGTTGTAGTTCAAGGTGAGGTCCAAATCTTTCTTTACAGCGAGTGCGGTGATAATCGCGTTGACTTCCTCGACAGCTTCAACAATAGAGAACGTCTCTAATTGGAGTGCCATTTTTCCGGCTTCGATTTTTGAAAGGTCAAGGATGTCATTGATCATTTCGAGCAAATGTTCGCCGCTAATATGAATATCATTGATGCATTCCTTTTGCTCGGCGTTAATGCTTCCGACGAGTTCATCCCGCAAAATTTCGGCAAACCCGATAATCGCATTCAAGGGCGTACGTAGTTCGTGACTCATGTTTGCGAGGAAATCGCTTTTTGCTCGACTCGCGTACTCAACAGCTTGTTGCGCGCGATAGTACTCAGTTATGTCTCGTGAAATACCGCAGGTTCCTATTATGCGTCCTTCTCTATCTCGAATTGGGACTTTAGTCGTTGATACCCACGTATCCTGCCCATTGGGCCAGGTCTCTCTTTCCTGTTTCCCCTCAATTGGTTTCCCAGATTCAATGACATCTTGTTCGTCCTGATATGCTTGTTGAGCATGTTCACGGGTGAAGAAGTCAAAGTCGGTTTTATGGACCGCCTCTACGGGATTTTTTAAACCGAACCGATCCGCTAAAGAGCGATTAATTCGTATAAATCTACTCTCTGTATCTTTAAAATAGATGTGGTCAGGGGTGTTTTCCATCAGGGTATGCAACAGATCTGCTTCTTGGACATGTTTTGCGGCTAACTGCTGGAACCGAGTTTCACTCTCTTTCAATTTGGCTTCTAACTGCTTTTGCGGCGTTATATCTGTTGCAAAGACGTAACAGAGTTGTTTTTCGGCATCTTTTATTGCGCGCCATTTTAACCATCTGTAGGATGCATCTTTGCACTGAAACCGGTTTTCAAAAGGTCTTACGCGTTTTCCTGTTTTCACCTTTTCGATTTCGGTGAGCACTTCCTCCCGTTCCTCCGGATGTATGAACGAGGACCATTCGGAGTTTTGAAGTTCTAATCGTGTGAATCCAAGAACTTCTTCCCATACCGAGTTGAGCGCGACAAAACTACCATCACAACTGATATACCCGATCATATCTGTGGAAATTTCCAACAAACAGCGCGGTTCAATCATTTCATCCGTTAATATGTGCTTGCCAGTTGTGCTTTTAAGGTTCATGTTGACCTCCACAAGATGCGAAGTAAGAGCACCTCGTGAATCCCGTGAATCTATGTCGTTACGAGGACCGCACGGTTTGCCAATTTTACAACAGTTTGGGTAGTACTCTGGAAAACAAGTTCGTACAATCTCCCGTGATGACTTGCGCTCAGGGCAATGAGATCACAATCATTTTCCTCTGCGTTTTCCAAGATGTTTGCTACTGTAAAGCCACGAGCAGTGAGAAAGTTAGTTTGAACGTCATAATATTTCAAATACGCTTCCATCTGCTGCTTAATTTGGACTGCCTCTGGTTGTGTACTTGAAAGAGCAAGTCCTAATATTCCGGCTTTTGTCAATTCCCCGATTTCAGCGACGAGTCCCAAGGCATGATCAGAATAAGTGTCTCCATGATGTACAGCGAGTATTTTCCGCAAGAGCGTGCACTGTTCGTGCACCACAATAATAGGTCTCGTGATGTGGAGCAGCACGTCATCGATCTGGTTCTGGATAAGTTTGAGGCGACGCTTTCTTATATCTTCGGGGAGTCCAACAACAACAAGGTCAGCGGAATGCGCCTTTTCGCAGATCATCTGTCGCGGGTTACCAGCGACAGCCTCAACGTGATAATCCAAGAAATCGTAGAGCGAGCACTCCGCCTCGGTTCGACGTATGACAGTCTCCGCAACATCAGCATTCCCCCCATGCTGACTGTCTTGAAAGAAAACACATGACAAGTGTGTTCCCAAAAGCACTGCCAGTTGTCCTGCGTACTCAAAGGCATTTTTCTCGTAATCCGTATCGCCGATGGCAACGAGGATATTTTTTATCATGAGACCTCCCCTTATAGATGTGAGACAGTAGGGCTTTACTCACAAGTTTTCGACGTTAGCAAGGCACCTCTCGCTAAAACAAAACTAAAATTAGACTGAATCTCACTCGGGGTGCTGCAACAAGGCAGCAAGAGCATCTTCTTCGCTTTCAAAGTTTTTAAAGACGGTGATTAATCGAGCCATAACAATGAGGTTCTTGACCTGTTTGTTGACATTAATCACTGCCATTTTCCCCCCGTGCGAGTGAATCTTAGAATAGACTTTCATAAGCACGCCAAGCCCAGAGCTATCCATTCCAGTTACTTCTTTAAAGTCAAACAGCAGTCTCGGGGGTGAGGAGTGCACTGCAAGTGCCTCCTCTACAGTTTCCGAGACCTCTTTAACTCCCGGGGTGATAATTCTGCCGCTTAGTCTGAAAATAACGACCCCTTCTTTCTCAGACACGGTGATTGCCATAGTGTACTCCTAATGCTACTGCGCTTTTAGATTATGGGTGGACTTCCCAATCACGGCACTTAACTTTCGCTTGACAGTGCCGAAACTGCAGCATCCTCGGTATCGAAATGTTCAAAGATACTGACAAGCCGACTGCGGACAATCAGATTTTTGATGTTTGTTCCGACGTTAATGACACCGATACGCCCCTTCTTTCGCGTTGCGGCGACATGGGCACCCATCAAAGTGCCGAGACCTGAACTATCCATCATGTTGACCCGATCAAAATTGATGAGAATGCGCGGTGCCTCCGAGGCATCTATCTGTGAAGTGATTGCCTCCCGTAAT